>DAOUWX010000326.1 GCA_030666935.1 Atribacterota bacterium
ATCTTAGTTTCATATCTTGTATCTCGTTAGCAAAATAGAATTCAGAAAGAAGGAGACAGAATTCAGAATTCTATCTCCTTCTTTATTACTAAATACTAAATACTATATACTAGTTTATATTCTGACTCCTGGCTACTGACTACATAAGTAAGTAATTTCGAAAGAAGGAGAAATATTTTTAATGGGCTACATGACCAGCAATGAAATCAGAGAAAGTTTTTTAAAATTCTTCGAAAGTAAAGGTCACAAAAGAACTCCGAGTGCTTCCCTCGTACCTTCAGATCCCAGTATTTTACTGACCATTGCCGGAATGGTCCCCTTTAAGCCAATATTTTTAGGTCAGGTTAAATCATCGTTAAAAAGAGCTGTTACCAGCCAGAAATGTATTCGGACAAACGATATTGAAAATGTAGGAGAGACCGCCCGACACCATACCTTTTTCGAAATGTTGGGAAATTTTTCTTTTGGCGATTATTTCAAAGAAGACGCAATCAAATGGGCCTGGGAATTTTTTACAGAAGTTATTGGATTTTCTGAAGAAAAATTATGGGTTTCCATATTTAAAGATGATGACGATTCTTATGATATCTGGCACAACCTTATAGGTCTTCCCGAGGAAAGAATTGTTAGATTGGGCGAGGAAGATAATTTCTGGAAAGTTGGTCCAACCGGACCTTGCGGACCTTGTTCCGAGATATATATAGACTTGGGCGAGGAAAAGGCGTCAAAAGGCGGCGGCGGGGTAGGCGTAGATGAAAGATATCTGGAATTATGGAATTTGGTATTTATGCAATACAATCGCGAGGAAGACGGTTCATTAACTCCTTTGCCCAAACAAAATATCGATACCGGTTTAGGTTTGGAAAGAATCGCCTCTGTTTTACAAAAAGCTGATACAGACTTTGAAACAGATTTATTCTTGCCCATTATAAAATTTGTTGCACAAAACGCAGGCATAAAATATAAAGAAGACCAGAAAAAAGATTTGGCTCTAAAGGTGATTGCTGACCATATAAGGGCTTTGGTCTTTATGATTTCTGATGGGATAATCCCTTCCAATGAAGGTAGGGGTTATGTTCTTCGAATGCTGATAAGAAGAGCTTTTCGCTATGGGAAGGTTATTAATTATAACCAACCATTTTTATACGAAGTTGCTCCGGTGGTAATTAATTTAATGAAAGAAATTTACCCGAAAATCTATAAAGAGGAAAATCGTATCTATCAGGTAATCCTTGCCGAAGAAAGAAGATTCCAGGAAACTTTAAATATCGGAATACAAATATTAGATAATTTAAAAGAAGAATTAAAACAAAAGAATAAAGATAAACTTAGCGGAAGAGATGCATTTAAACTTTACGATACATACGGATTTCCTTTAGAATTAACCAGAGATATTCTGGAAGAAGATGGCTTTGGGATTGAAGAAGATGATTTTAAAAATGAAATGAAAATTCAAAGGGAAAGATCCAGAGAATCGTGGGTAAAGACCAAAGAGAACGCTGAAGGAGATAAAATTAATCAGAAATTATGCCAGAATATTTTAAAAGAACGGGGAGAGACAGAATTTATAGGATATGATTCTGTGGAAGCCAAAAGTAAAGTAATTGCTATTATAAAAGATGATAAATTAGTAGATAAAGCAATAGAGGGAGATAAATGCAAAATATTTTTGGAAAAGACACCGTTTTATGCTGAAAAAGGTGGACAGATCGGGGATAAGGGAGTTATAAACTCCACATCTAAAAATAATCTATTAGTAGAGATATTAGATACCCAAAATCCTATTGAAGGTCTAATTACTCATTTTGCCGAAGTAAGCAAAGGGGAAATAAAAGTTGGCGAGAAAGTATTGGCCAGGGTAGATTCATCACGAAGGAAAGCAATTGCGCGAAATCATACTGCCACTCATCTTCTGCATGGAGCACTTCGAGATGTATTGGGGGACCACGTTAAACAATCAGGCTCTGCAGTAAATAACCATCATCTTCGTTTCGATTTTAGCCATTTTGCTCCTTTAACTAATGTTGAATTAGAAAAAATAGAAAGTTTAGTGAATGAAAAAATATTGGATGAGTTAAAAGTAGAAACGAAGATTAGCACTTTTGATAAAGCGAAAGAAATGGGAGCAATAGCTCTATTTGGCGAAAAATATGGTGAAGAGGTAAGAGTGATAAAAATCGGAGAATTCAGCCTTGAATTATGCGGAGGAACTCATCTGAATTCTACTTCTAACATCGGATTGTTTAAAATATTGAATGAAGAAGGAATAGGAAGCGGTTTAAGAAGGATTGAGGCATTAACCGGCGAGAGAGCTTTAAAATATATTAAAGAAAAAGAAAATATTATCAAAGAAGCTTCGGGCAAATTACAAACCACACCTTCAGGGATACTACCAAAGATCGATCAGCTTATAGATGATGCAAATAATATCAAAAAGAAAATTCAAATTATTCGTAATAAATTAACCCATTATGAGGTTGACAAATTACTATCTAAAAAGAAAG
>DAOUWX010000036.1 GCA_030666935.1 Atribacterota bacterium
CAAAAAAAATAGTTATTGCAACTAACGAACATATAAAGATGGGATACATCAAAAACCCACCTTTGTCAAAAACTTCTAACATTAAATATTTGCCCCCTCTTCTTTAGTTTTTACGATATAAAAAAATTTCTTAATTGACCGGTTTACCAGTTGACCAGTTGACCAGTTGACCAGTTGGCCAGTTGAATTAGTCGTTAGTATTAAATACAAGTTTACGATTTTTTATGTTTTATGTCATTGTGAGCTCTGATTTATCAGCGCGTGGTAATCTCGGCTTGGGATTGCTTCGTCGTATTACTCCAATGACAGAAATTATAATTTCATGTTACTCTCTTATAGTATTCTGAATTCTGGCTCCTATTTCTTTCCTTTTTTACTAAATACTAAATACTAATTTCCTGTAAGCTCTACGTTATTCTTCACTATATACTATATACTCGATACTCGATACTGTTTTTCACTCGCAACTTGCAACTTATTGTTCTTTCTGCAATGTTTCTAATCTTTCCTGGGCTTTTCCCACATATGGACTCTGAGGATATTTAGAGATTAAGTTTTGATAATCAGAAATAGCCTTTTCTTGGTTTTCTAACTTATCCCAACAGACTGCTTTGGTATATAAGATATCATCACTATATTTTAGACTGGGATAATCTTTTAAATATCTTTCCCCTACCTTAATGGCCTTTTCATATTCATCTTTTTTAAAATAAGAAAGGCACAGACCATACAAAGCCTCTGACAGATATGGGCTATCAGGATACTCTCTTACCAGTCTATCTAAATTGATAATATTATCCATCCAATCCTCTTCCTGTATATAGATCTGGCTCAATAAATACATAGCTTCTGCCCTGAAACCACTCTTATTGTAAGAATTTATAAACTTTCCCAATTCTGCCTTAGACACATTCTTGTTCCCTGAAAGAAAATAATTTTTGCAAACTCTAAACTGTGCTTCTTCGGTGAATTTACTATCAGGATAAAGGCTTATAAGTTTTTTGAATTCCTCGGCCGAGGTTTCATACTCGTTATTCTCAAGATAAGTCCAGGCGATAGCATATTGAGCATTAGCTGATAAATCACCTTCAGGGTATATCTCGATAAATTTTTCGTATGCTTCTCTGGCTTTCTGATAATCTTTAAGATTATACCATGATTCTGCCGCCATAAACTTTGCTCTTTGCGCCAAATCTAAATTTTCTTCATCTTCTTCCACTTTGTTAAAATATTCGCTTGCCTTCTTATAATTAGTTAATTTGAAATAACTCCACCCCATCCAATAATAGCTTTCCGAGAGCAAAGGGGATTGAGGGAAAAATTTAATAATTTTATCAAATTCCTCAATTGCTTCTTTGTATCTCTTCTGATTATAATAATAATTGCCCAATCTAAAATACGCCTCCTGAGAGAAATCACTCTGGGGGTATTTTTCTCTTAATTCTTCGAATGCTGCAATTTCTCCTTCTTGATCTCCCAATTCTTTAGAGGACTTCCCTATTAAATAAAGTGCTTCATCGGCGGATGCTTTTTCTAATTCTGATAAAGCTAATTTATATTTTTTTAAATCATACAAATCCTTGCCCAATTCAAAATGGGCTGACTTAATAAGTTCACTTTGCGGATATTTCTCTATAAATTCTTGAAATTCCAAAATTGCCTTTTCCTTATCACCTTGCCGGGAATAAGCCAAGCCTAAATCAAAACTGACTTTTTCTAATAAAGAACCTTCCACTTCGAACTGCTTTAAGCTTTCAAAATTTTCAATAGCTTTACTATATTCTTGTAAATTAAGCCAGCAGCGAGCCAGTAAATACTGAGCCTCTTCTTTCCTTTTATCCTCTATTTCTGCTTCTGAGATTAAATCCTCTAATTGTACTATTGCTTCTTCATATTTATTCTCTTTAAATAAACTCAAACCATTATAATATTTTACTTCAGAAGCTAATTCAAACCCCGGAAAGAAAAATAATAGATTATTGAATATTTCTTCTGCTTCTTTATATTTTCCAGACCTAAAGTAAGCCTGACCCAACAAGAAATACACCTCTTCTATCTCTTTCCCCTGATATTCGGAATATTTCTCTAAAAATTCCCGGTATACTTTGATTGTCTCCGTATAATTATTCCCCTGAAAATAGGATTTACCCAACTTATGTCTGGCTTGTAAGGCTAAATCACTATCGGGAAAATCATTTAATAATTTCGAAAATCTCTTGGCCGCTTCTTCATATTCTTCTAAAAGGTAATGACACCACCCGCTGCCCCAAAGGGCATCGTCGGTATACTCGTTTATCTCCGAATCGGTTACTACTCTCTCATACTCTACCTGAGCCAGCCTATATTCCTTCTGCTGGAAATAACACTCGGCCAACAGATAGCGGGCATGGGGATAATCACTCTTTATATCCAGGGCTTTTTTTAGTTCCTCAATGGCCACAGTATAATCTTTTAAAGAATAAAATTCATAGCCTAATTTATAATATTCTTCGGCTTTTTCTTCCTCACCGCCAGGCTTTAATTCAGTCGTCTTTTTTCTTTCTTCGCGGTATTCGTCCATCTGATTAAGCTGATAATATGAGCGGGAAAGAAGTTGACGGGCTTTTTCAAATTCAGGATTATAATCTAAAGATCTATTAAATTCTTCGATGGCTTTATCATATTCACCTTTCAAATAATAATCGTAGCCAGCGTTGAAATGCTTTAATGTCTCTCTTCCGAATTCTTTCTCTTCCAGGCAATTATTTAAAAAATGTTTGGCTGTATTGTCGAAAGAATCAATCCTGATAACTTCTTCCCATTGAAAAATGGAATTATCCAAATCCCCTATCTGATAATAACTTAAAGCCAAATAGTAATGAGGTTCCTTAAAATTTGGATTTAATAAAATAGATGATTTAAAATAACTTACCGCTTCTTCAAAATTACCATTTTTATAAGATAGATATCCTCTTTCGTAATTTTCATAAGCTTCCCGACCATATTTTTGGGACTGTTCATTCTTCTTAATAAACCAGGAAATCTCTTTATTCTGAGGGTCTATCCTTAAAACTTCTTCGCATTCATCAAGAGAAAGACCTATCTCTTCCATATCATAATAAATCTGAACCAAATAGAGATGGGTCTCCAATAAATCAGGGTCATATTCCGTAGAAGAAATAAAATAATCGATCGCCTGCTCATGCTCGCCTTTAGAATAAAAGGCATATCCTAATCTAAAATAAGCCTGAGAAGCCTTTTTATAAATATCTTTACTTTTCAACTGATTTTCTTCTACCAGTTGGATAAAACTATTTAGACTGTTTACTTCCCTAATAGTCCAATGGGTTCTGTTATAAATCTCCGCTAAAAGATAATAAGCCTCGGCATACTTGGGGTCTGCTGCTACTGCCCTTTCTCCGTATTCTATAGCCTCAGCCCATAACTTTTTACTGGGATAATCAACACCTTCATATTCAATAATGGCCTTGTCCATTAAATCAAAACATTTGTAATAATTACTCAGAGCTTCAAGAGAAGTTGTAGGAGGTTTTTTCAATCTATCTTTATCTTGAATTGATAATTCGACATTTAACTCTTTTAAGATAAATAAAGCTATCTTGTCTTTTAAGTTAAAAATATCCCTATTTCCCACTACGAAGTCTCGAAAAGCGGTAATTTCTCCGGTGGAGTTATTGTACTTTTTAAGACTTAAAAGCAAATTGGAGGGAGAAGAAAGATAGAAATCGCCAAAAAAAATTACCTCGGCGTCTATATCCTCACTAAACTGGATTAATAAAGATTTATCTATCTCAGCTGAAATAGGAGACAAGTCATATTTACGATATAAGTCTTCTATCTCTTGATGAGAAGAACAAACAAGACCATCAGCCTGAGAAAGATCATCTATCAGCATGTCAGTCAAACCTTTACTTAGCCAATCCCAGCTTGGCTCGCGAGTAACATTATTAAAATATAAAATACTTATCTTTCTATCGGAGGCCTGAACAATCTGCACATTATAAAAAAAACTAATCATTATTGCCAAAACAATAATGATATAAAGAAGTCTCAATGAAAATTTTTCTTTTAAAAGATAATTAGTTATTTCAGTCATTAATTTCCCTTGTCAAACTAAAAATTTAAAGCGAAAAGCTAAAAACCATAATTCAAAACTCAAAACTTTTCTCTTAATATTAAATTTCCGATTCTGTTTTTACCTCTTTAGTTTTTCATCTTTGCTGTATAGTATGCGAGATAAGAAAGTTAATACTCAAGAGATAAAATAACATATGTAAATTTTTTAATTTTGAGCTATGGTTTTACGTTTTGCGCTTTCCGTTTTTCGCTATATACCATATACTATATACTAAATCCTATATACTTATTTTCCTACACGCTCCACGCTAAACGCTATACGCTAATAATTAAAATTATACCTTATTTATTTAAAAAAGTAAAAACGATTTCCTTGATTTTTATCTGATCTCCCTCTTTAATTCCTTTTTTAATTAAAGCTTTCTCTAAACCCATTTTTTTTATAATTTTCTGGAAATATTCTATCGCTTCCTCATTATTAAAATTGGTCATCGCTACTATCCGTTCAATTTCTGCACCGGTAACTTCATAAAGATCTCCCTTTTTATTAATTACAAATCGAGGGGTAAATTTATACACTACTCCTTTTTTGGGTAAAACCTCAGTAATAGTTTCTTTTTCTTTTAATTTTAATTCATCTAAAAAAGAAGAAAGACTAAAGATTAATGTATTTAATCCTTCCCCGGTTAAAGCAGAAATGGGAAATATTTGATAACCTTCCTTTTGGAAAACATCTTTAAGGTAGGTCATATTTTCTTTAACGGAAGTAAGATCACATTTGTTTATGGCAATAATCTGCGGTTTTTTGGTCAGTTTTTCACTAAAATTATTTAATTCTTGGTTTATAGCTCTAAAACTATACAATGGATCCTCTTTTTTTATTGTAGAACCGTCGATAATATGTAAGATTATTTTAGTTCTTTCAATGTGTTTTAAAAATTTATCTCCCAAACCAGTACCCTGATGGGCACCTTCAATCAGACCGGGAATATCTGCTGCCATAAAACTTTTTACTTCATCTACGCTAACTACTCCTAAATTAGGGCTAAGGGTGGTAAAGGGATAATCAGCAATCTTGGGTTTAGCCGCTGAAATCCGAGAAAGCAGAGTAGATTTTCCGGCATTAGGGTAGCCAACCAATCCTACATCAGCAATTATTTTCAGACTTAAATACAGTTTCTTTTCTTCTCCCGGTTCTCCTTTTTGGGCAAATCTGGGACTCCTTCTAATAGAACTTTTAAATCGAAAATTTCCCTGTCCACCCTGTCCACCCCGGGCTGCGTTAATCCTCTGCCCATTTTCGGTCAAATCACCTAAAATTGTTGAGCTATTCATATCCTCTACCACAGTTCCCAAAGGAACTCTTATGATTAAATCTTCTCCGTTTTTCCCTGTCTTGTTGCTTCCCTGTCCGCTTTCACCGTTTTTTGCCCTTTGATGAGGGTGATTATAAAGGTCTATTAAGGTCCCAACCTTATCATCTGCTTCAATAATTATTACTCCGCCTTTTCCTCCATCTCCCCCGTTGGGGCCACCTTTGGGGATAAATTTTTCCCTTCTGAAGCTTACAGCTCCATTTCCCCCTCTTCCTGCTCTCACTTCTATTTTTACTCTATCCACAAACATACTTTTCTCCCACTGAAACGAAAATTTCGTACCAGAGCCTGGTACGTTTTTCATTTTTTTATTATTTTAGTTAATAATACTAAAAAACCCTGAGTTTTACAAAAAACTCAGGGTTAATTTAATAAAATTATTTTCTTATTTTAAGTTCTTTCAGCATAAACACAAACCTGCTTTCTATCTTTTCCTTTTCTTTCAAAAGTTACAAATCCTTCAGTCAAAGCAAATAGGGTATCATCATTCCCTCTCCCTACATTTTCTCCGGGAAGAATTTTAGTTCCCCTCTGTCTTATTAAGATACTACCTGCTGTTACAAATTGACCGGCAAATCGTTTTACTCCTAACCGCTTGGCATTACTATCTCTACCGTTTTTAATTGATCCCTGACCTTTTTTATGTGCCATAAATTCTCACCTCACCCTCTCAAACCTGCTTCTGATTAAATTATGTTATAAATATTTAACTATCCTGAATATATATTATACCTTTAAATTTTTATATTTTCAATTAAAATTTCAGTATAAGGTTGTCTATGTCCGGTCTTTTTACGATATCTTTTTTTGGATTTATATTTAAAAACTATAATCTTTTTGGCTTTATCTTGGTTTAAAACTTTGCCAACAACCTTAGCTTTTTCTACCAGAGGCTGGCCAATAATATGTTCTCCATCTTTGTCGATCATCAGTATCTGGTCAAATTCTACCTTTCTCCCCTTTTCCTGGTCTAACTTTTCAACCCTGATAATATCTCCTTCTTTTACTAGATACTGTTTCCCTCCGGTTGCGATAACAGCTTGCATTTTTAGCAATCCTCCTTGCATTTTAAACTCGCCATGATTAGGCAGTAATCAGATGAACTGACTACTTTTAGACCCAACCTGTGCGGATATGGAACCAACGCTTATAAAATTTAGCACAAATTTATATGGTTGTCAAATAATTCCGTATCTAATTAGTTAGCTGGTTAGTTGGTTACCTGGTTAACTAGTTGGAGAATTATAATTAGATTTATTATCTGTATCAATTAACTCTCATTTTGCAACTGAGAACCCGTATTTAAAATTAACGTCTAATACATCCCATATCTATTCTTTGTATCTTGTATTCTAACTTGCAACTTTTAACTTTCTCAACTAGCAGATTAGTCGATTGGTAGTACGGCAGATTGTTAGGTTATTAAACCAGTTAACTAGCTAACCAGGTAACCAAGTAACTACTTAAACATTTGTTTAATTTTCTTTATCTCTTTTAGTCTGCCGACGGCTACTACATCTATCCTCTCTATGTGAATATTTTTTGAAGACTTGATGTAAATAGTTTTTCTTCCTTTTTTCTCTAATTGTTTAACCAACAACATCTTTGCCCCGGATAAATTTTCTTCCACTTTAGGATGTACTCCTAATAGGACAGCTTCTGCTCTTGAAGTATTACACAACTCTTCTAACTTACGTAGAACCATATTGCTTACGGTTTCGGCAGACAAAACCCGGCCCGTTCCGGAACAATAAGGGCAAGTGGTTCTTAGCATGTTTTCCAAATCTCTCCTGGATCTCTTTCGGGTAAGTTCAACCAGACCTAATTCAGTATTTTGGATAATATTAGATTTGGTTTTATCTTTTTTTAAACTCTCCTCTAATTTTTTTACTACCCTTTCTATGTCTTCCTGGTTATCCATGTCGATAAAATCGATTATAATAATCCCTCCGATATCGCGTAACCTTAACTGAAGTCCTATCTCCTCGGCTGCCTGCAAATTGGTTTTCAAGATAGTTTTCCTCATATCTTTTTTACCAACAAATTTACCGGTGTTTACATCGATAACCGTTAGGGCCTCCGCCTGGTCAAAAACCAAATACCCTCCACATTTAAGCCATATCTTTTTTTGTAAACCTTTGTTGATTTCTTTTTCAATATTATGTTCCTCAAATATAGGCTTTTCTCCTGCGTAAAGAGATACCATGGGCTCTAATTCTGATAAAGATAGGGTCTTTAAAAACTTCAGCATATTTTTATATTCATTTTTAGAATTTATTAAAATTTCTTCTGCTTCTTCGGTAAGTAGATCTCGGATAATCCGATAAGTAAGAGTCAGATCCTCATGTAATAAC
Organism: Atribacterota bacterium; assembly: GCA_030666935.1. GTDB lineage: Bacteria > Atribacterota > Phoenicimicrobiia > Phoenicimicrobiales > Phoenicimicrobiaceae > Sediminicultor. The sequence continues at coordinate 7,808 of DAOUWX010000036.1, forward strand.
ATGGGAGCCTTGGCTTTCCTTCCTCTGTTTTTAATCTTATTCCATAATCTGGTCAAAAAATCAAGATCGGGCAAAAAATCATCCAACTCTTTACCCCAGCCAGCAGTTCGAATAATCAATCCTGCATTTTTGGGTTTTATCTGTTGAACGATTTTTTTTAACCTTTCTCTTTCTTTTTCTTCTTCGATCCGATGAGAAATACCAAGATTTCTGCTATTAGGCATTAAAACTAAATATCTGCCCGGGAGGCTAATATTAGTGGTTACCCGCGCTCCTTTAGGTGGTATGGCCTCTTTTACTACTTGTACTATAATCTCCTGGCCAACTTTAATTTTATCCAAAACAGTTTTGGGGGCAGAATCAGAATCGTTTCCTGTAACCGCTTCAATATCTTTATCCTGACTATCTATAGCTTTATCGATATGCAAAAAAGCATTTTTCTCAATTCCAATATCTACAAATGCTGCCTCAATTCCAGGTAAAACATTGGTTACTTTACCTTTGTATATATTACCTACAATCTTATCATCTTCAATTCTCTCAATGTGGATTTCTACCAATCGGCCAGCCTCTATTACAGCCACCCTCTCTTCGGTTAAGCCCACATCAATAATTACTTTTTTATTCATTAAAAACTCCTGTTTTTAGTTTAAATGGTTAATCAGTCTACCAGTCTTCCGGTCTTCCAGTCACCCGGTCTACCGGTTAAATTAGTCGTTAGTGAATAGTTGTTAGTATGTCGTATTGCGTATGCGTGTATAGTTACCCAGTTACCCGGTTTACCAGTTGGCCAGTTAATTCTAGTTGTCAATTTCAAATATATGTTCTCGGTTGTTAGATGAGAGTTAGTTGATAAGCTTAACTCACCTAATTTTAATTCTTCAACTGGATAACCAGTAAACTGGCTAACCGGCTAACTCAATTTCTCTCTACATATTTTACTCTAAATAACCTCATTAGTAAAGACAACAAAATTTAGACTAATATTTAAAATAGTATTTTAAAAATCTAATAAAAATATTGTTTATTTATATTTTTATCTGATATCTAAATAACCTCTTCATCTTTTACATATAAACCATCACGGCAAATCAGGATGATACCAAAATCATTAGCTAAATTAGAAACCCAGGCTCTGGCTACATAGCGGGGGTTCAGATTCCCCTGCTGACCTATTTTAAGATCCAAATTAAGTTCTAAAATCTGGTTTTGAAATTTCTGCACCTTTACATCTAAAATTGATGGCCTTATATCAATCATTTTAATCCTATTCTTCGTCTGCTTTTCTATATTGATTTCATCCAAATTTAAAAATCTTTTATTATTATTCTCTACTTCCTGCTCCAGCTCTTTTAATTCGTTTTCTTGATTTTTAGCTGCTGAATCTAATAGCTTTTCCTTTATCTTCAAAGTGATAACATAAGAAGCTCTATCAATTACCTTTACTAAAGAATCGGCAGAGGAAGGGATTATTTTGGCTTTTAATATTTTTAATCCCTGGGGTAAAATTCGGTTTAAACTTTCCGTTAACTCCTCGATTTTTACCTCCTCTTTTAGCCGAATATCTAAATACTCTGAGGTGCTGCTGATCCCCAAAGGTAAAGGGGGACCGAAAGATATTCTAAACCGGGGATTAAAACCGTCGGATATAATCACAGGGATATCGGCTCTTCTTAGAGCGCGGGTAAAAACCTGAGCCAGGTTTAAATGGGAAATATATTTAATCGGTTCGCCTTTACAATACTTTATTCTTACTAATTGTTCCAAACCATTTAATTCCTTTCTTGGTCGATCTAACAATTATAAATTTATATCTCTTCTTTTAGTGTAGAGCGTGTAGCGTTTAGCGTATAGTTGTAGTAAATAAGTAATATGACCATTGAGCCCGTAAAACTCCGGGGTAGATAAATCCGCCCCCCACACCAAAAAACATATATTATATGAAAAAAGTTTTAAGTTTTGAATTACAGTTTTTCGTTTTTCGCTTTAAGTTTTTATCATTTATACTAAAAACCATAAACTGAAAACTTGTATTTAACGCTAACGATTAATACACTCACATCTTGCAATTTCTTTTGTATTTTTCCCACACTTGTTCCCTGCACCTATACGCTAAACGCTATACGCTCTACGCTAATCAATTTAACACACTCCGCACTCCGTACAATTCTCAAAACGGCAATCGGGAGTTGTTTCTCCTCTTAAAGCCTTCTCCTTCTCCTCAAGCAGATATTCTTTTTTAACTCCACAGGAGATATGGTCCCAGGGCAGAATCTCATCTTCCTCCCTCACTCTGTTAGCATAGAATTCCACATCAAGCCCGCAATTATTAAAGGCCTTCTGCCAGGCTTCAAAATTAAACTGTTCTCTCCAGGCATCAAATTTACAGCCCAGATAGTGAGCTTTTTCTAATACCTCGCCCAATCTCCTATCCCCTCGGGCAAATACTGCTTCCAGATAAATTCGATTAATATCCGGATAACTGAAAGAAATATTCCTCCAGTTTAATCTATTCTTTAAATATCTTATTTTTTTAGACAATATATCTCTCTCTTCCTGGGCTTCCCATTGAAAAGAAGTATGGGGTTTGGGCACAAAAGCAGATACGCTAATATTTATATTGACCTTTCTTCCGGTTATTTCTCTCCCCATGCGGTCAACCTTACTCACCATCCTTACTATCCCTTCCACATCTTCTTCGGTCTCGGTGGGCAGGCCAACCATAAAATAAAGTTTTATCTTCCTCCATCCTCCCTCAAAAGCTGCTCTTATCGAAGAATACAGGTCATCTTCCAAGACATTTTTATTTATTACATCCCTTAACCTTTGAGTTCCTACTTCCGGGGCAAGGGTAATACCGGTCTTTCTTACTCTTTGAACCTGCTGGGCTAAAGCGACGGAAAAAGAATCTATCCTTAAAGAAGGCAGAGAAACTCCCACACCTTTTTCTTCAAATCGATCTACCAATTTAGTAATCAAACTCTTTATTTCACTATAATCACTCGAACTTAAAGATGACAAGGATATCTCCTCGTATCCGGTATGGGCAAGAATTTCGTCAGCCAATCCAATTAAAGTATCAACCGATTTTTCCCTTACCGGGCGGTAAATCATCCCTGCCTGACAAAAGCGGCATCCCCTGGTACACCCCCGAAAAATTTCCAGGGTAATCCTATCGTGAACCACATCGATATTGGGAACAATGGGAAAAAGAGGATATGCTGCTTTATCAAAATCAGAAATAATCCGTTTTTTGATTACTGAATAATAGGTTTCTTTTTTAGGGGTAACTGATTTAACCCTTCCGTCTTTAAAATAAGTTATTTCATAGAAAGACGGGATATAAATTCCCTCTATCCGGGCTAATTCTTCTAAAAGTTTTGTTCTGCTCTGCTTTATATTTTTCCATCTTTTATAAACTTCAATAATTTCACCGACAATCTCTTCCCCTTCTCCGATTACAAATAGATCGATAAAAGGGGATAAGGGTTCCGGGTTAAAGGCTCCTGGCCCACCGGCAATTATCAGGGGGTCATCTTCTTTTCTCTCTTCCGATCTTAAAGGTATATGTCCCAGTTCGAGAAGATTCAGGATATTGGAATAACATAATTCATGTTGGACAGTAAATCCAACTATATCAAAAGAATTTAAAGATCTGTAAGTCTCTAAAGAAAAAGCGGGTATCTGCCGTTCTCTCAGTAGTCTTTCCATATCCACCGCCGGTGAAAAAACTCGTTCAGAAAGAGCATCGTCTCTATTGTTAATAATCTCGTACAGTATTTTAAATCCTAAAAAACTCATCCCGATCTCGTATAAATCAGGGAAGGCAAAGGCTATTTTAACGGTGGATGCATCTTCTTCTTTTACTACCTCATTAAATTCCTTACCGGTATACCTCCCCGGTTTTTCTACCTTATCCAATAACTCTTCAAATAATATTTTTTTAATATCCAATCTCTTCTCTCCTCAATTGTAAATAAATAAATCCGGAATATATTTTTCGTATCTCGTATTATAGCGTAGAGCGTATAGCGTTTAGCGTATAGGATATTTAGTTATCCAGTTACCCGGTTAGCCAGTTTACCGGTTATAAGATATAAGAATAAGATACATGTAGTACAGGTGTCTCGCCTATTTATAATGTCCTTGCGAGAGAACGAAGTGAGCGTGGCAATCTCATCAAAAAACTATAAACTATTAACTAAAAACCAGCTTTATATCTTGTATCTTTTTAAACTGTAAACAAAAAACTGTCAACTGAAAACCTGAATTTAACACTAACGACTAACGACTATTCACTAACGACTAAGTAATTAGCCGATTGGCTAATTACATTACCACTTTACCTTATGCAATTCCACATTTAACAATATCCCTATCGCTATTAAGTTAGCTATCATAAAACTTCCCCCGTAACTTAAAAAAGGCAGGGGCAACCCGGTAGCTGGCAACATCCCCATAGCCATTCCAATATTCACTACTATATGAAAAAATAAAAAGGACACGGCACCGGCAGCCAGTAAACTTCCTGACAAATCTCTGGCCTCTAAAGCAATCTTTATTCCCCGCCATAAAATAATAGTATATAATCCTAATAATAAGATGGTTCCCAC
>DAOUWX010000022.1 GCA_030666935.1 Atribacterota bacterium
CGGGGTTATTATCTGGGGATAGGCGGAATAGTAACTTTTAATAATGCCAAAAAACTTAGAGCCATAGTGAAAGAAATCTCTCTGGAAAATCTGGTTTTGGAGACTGATTCACCCTATTTAGCTCCACATCCTTTCCGGGGTAAACCTAATGAGCCAAAATATATTCCTTTGATTGCCGAAAAGATTGCCGAATTAAAGGGGGTTTCCGTAAAAGAAGTAGCAGAGAGAACCTCTGCTAATAGTAAAGAAATATTTGGGATTTAATTTAAAAAATTTGACATAATAGAGAAAGAAATGTATATTATTTAATAATAGTTAATTAATTAAAAATGGTTGGTTAAATATTAATGAAAACTATATTAAAAAGCAAAAATAAGATAATCAATAACTACTACTATTATAATTACTATTACTATTATCCTGAGGGGGTATATGCCTAAGGGATAAATAGTAATACTGATTCAGATTACTATTATCAATTATGAAACCATAGGCATGTGCCTCCCAAGGCATGTCTGTGGTTTTTCTTTTTATTAATTAAAAGTAGGGCCATAGGTGTTTTTAATTTTAACATCTTTGGCTCTATTTTTATTTTCTGAGAGAAAAAATTAATTTTATGTCGACAAAGAGAAGGGAGGAGATTGAAATGTAGAACTAAACATGGAATAAGCGAAAAATTGTATAAAGTAATTTAAAAATTAAAAAAATAAAAAGGAGAGAAAATTATGAAAAATTTATCAATTTTATTATTGGTGGTAGCACTTATGATTGTCGGGGGAGTATCATCCTTAGCCGCTGCTCAACCTTTGGTAATTGGTGTAACTCAGATTGTAGAACATCCCGCTTTGGATGCTGCCCGTGATGGTTTTATTGCTGCTTTAGAAGAAGCAGGATTTAAGGAAGGCGAAGATGTAGTCTATGATTTGCAAAACGCTCAGGGAGATTTTACCAATGCTATTTCTATCGCTCAGAAATTTAAAGATGATGAAGTGGATATGATTGTAGCAATTGCTACTCCCACTGCTCAGGCAGCTTTACAAGTTAATAAGGAAATTCCGATAGTTATTAACGCAGTAACCGATCCGGTAGCAGCAAGTCTTGCTAAAAGCTGGAAAAGCTCTGGGAATAATCTTACCGGGATGAGCGATGCTGCTCCAAATAAGCAACAGGTAGAACTAATCCCTCGTTTTTTACCGGAGGCTAAAAACGTTGGAACCATTTACAATGCCGGTGAAGCAAATTCTGTTGTACAGATTGAAGTAGCAAAGGAGACCTGCAAAGAACTTGGTCTTAATCTGATAGAAGTGGTAGTAAGTAATTCCAGTGAAGTTTTAATGGCAGCTCAATCTTTGGCGGGAAGGGTAGAAGCTATATATATTGTTACAGATAATACAGTAGTATCAGCACTGGAATCTGTGATAAAAGTATGTAATCAGGAAAAGATTGCCCTAATCCTTGCTGACCCGAGCACGGTTGACAAAGGTGCTTTAGCTTCTTATGGTATTGATTATTATTCATTAGGCAAGAAGTCCGGTGAGATAGCTCTTCAGATTATTAAGGGTGCTAAACCTTCTGATATTCCTATTCAGACTATAACTGATCCTAAGGATTTACAATTTGTGGTGAATTTGGATGCTGCAAAAATTCTGGGGATTTCTATAAGTGAAGAAATAATAAAGGAAGCAGATAAAATTATAAAAGATGGTAAAGTGCAGGGTGGTTAACCCCTTATTAAAAGAAAGGATCAGATAATATGTCGATAAGTCTTTTACTACATGCTTTAGAGCAGGGGTTAGTTTTTGGGATTATGGTATTAGGAGTATATATTACTTATAAGGTTTTGGATTTTCCCGATTTAACCGTTGAAGGTAGTTTTCCTTTAGGGGCGGCGGTAGCCGCCAAGGTGATTTTTTTTGGTGGAGATCCATTATGGGGTACATTTTTAGCCATGATAGCGGGTTCCCTTGCCGGATTAATTACCGGATTATTACATACCAAATTAAAACTTACTAATCTTTTATCAGGAATTTTAACAATGACTTTAATATATTCGGTAAATTTAAGAATTATGGGAAGACCAAATGTTCCTTTATTAGGAAAAGTAACCTTATTAGAAGAAATAAAAAATTATTTTCCTAATTTGTCGATGGATTATCTGACTCCTTTCTTTTTCTTGTTTCTGGTTGTCATACTGAAATTTATTATAGATTATTTCTTGTCTACAGAAATAGGTTTGACCATCATTGCCACCGGTGATAATGAACAGATGATTAAGAGCTTGGGAGTTAATACAGATTTAACCAAGATTATGGGTCTTTGCATTTCTAATGCTTTAGTGGCTTTATCAGGAGCACTTTTTGCTCAGTATTCTGGATTTGCCGATGTAAATATGGGTTTAGGTACAATAGTTGCGGGATTGGCTTGTGTAATAATTGGTATCAGTATTATAAAAACTCCTACTATTTTCTGGAGGACAATCGCTGTATTAGTTGGTTCTTTGGTTTATCGTTTAATCATGATAATTGCTTTACGTTATGGTTATAGTTTTGGCTTTAAGCCAGGAGATTTGAAAATGATTTCTGTTTTACTGGTAATAATAGCCTTAAGTGTGCCTTTTATTAAAGGTAAACTTAATTTTGCAGATAGATTTAATTTAGGAAGAAAAGATCTGCAAAATAATAATGGAAAGGAAGTATAATCTATGCTGATAATCAAAGGATTGACTAAACATTTTGCTAAAAATAGCCCACATGAGACTCTGGCTTTAGATAATTTTGACTTGCGGATTAAAAAGGGTGATTTTGTTACAATTATCGGCAGTAATGGTGCTGGCAAGTCAACTCTATTAAATTTAATTGCTGGAACTCTACAGCAAGATAAAGGAGAAATAAGTCTATTAGGAAAGGCGATTATCTGTCAACCTGAATATCAAAGAGCTCGTTGGATTGGAAGGGTTTTTCAGAATCCCCTTTTGGGCACTGCTCCTTATATGACTGTTGAAGAAAATTTATCTTTATCTTTAAAAAGAGAAAAAAGAGGATTACGCTTAGGGATTAATAAAAATTTACGCAATTTTTTTCGGGAAAAACTAAGTGAATTAAATTTAGGGCTGGAAGACAATATCTCAAAAAAGGTGGGCTTACTTTCCGGGGGGCAACGGCAGGCAATGACCATGTTGATGGCTACTATGTTTAAACCTAAAGTGATACTTCTAGATGAACATACAGCAGCTTTGGATCCGGAAAGTAGTAAAAAGATTTTGAAATTAACGCAAGATTTAGTTATGGAGCGGCAGGGAGATTTAATTACTTTAATGGTTACCCACAATATGAAGCAAGCTTTGGAAGTGGGTAATCGTACTGTGATGATGGATAGGGGACGAAATATTTTTGATATTCAAGGAGAAGAAAGAAAAAAAATTGATGTAGATGATTTAGTAAGGCAGTTTTCAATATTAGGCAATCGAAAAGATAAGTATATAGAAGATAGAATGATTTTGATATGACCTATTATACTCGATATAAATAAAAAAAGAGTCTTATTTTTGTATTATGTACAATTAAAGGCTCTTTTTTTGTTTAGGTTAGCTTTTTGTATTATAATAGAAAACAATAGATTAATATAAATATTTTAAAAGATTAATATAAATTTTTTTATTCCGGTTCCTGGTTTTTTTCTTTTATTTTCTTAACCATCCAACCAGGTAACTAATTAACCAACTAACTAGTTCTCAGCGAGATACGATTCACGAGATACGAGATACTAATTTTTAAGGGAGTGGAAGGGTATTGAGTAAAAGATTATTTTATGAAGAACCATATCTGCAAGAGTTTAAAGGAAAAATATTAGAAAAAGTAAAAATAGATGGCAAACCTGCTCTTATTTTGGATAACACTTGTTTTTATCCTACATCCGGTGGTCAACCAAATGATTTAGGTTATATTCAGGGTGTATCAATAGTTGATGTAATAGAGAGTAACGAGAAAATAATTCATGTATTAAAAGAAGGTATTAAAGAAGAATGCGGAGATACAGTAATAGGAAAAATAGACTGGGAGAGAAGGTTTGACCATATGCAGCAACACTTGGGGCAGCATATCTTATCCGGTGCTTTGATGAAATTGTGGGGCGCCGAGACCGTATCTTTTCATTTAGGAGAAGAGGTTTGTACTTTGGATATTGCAAAAGAAAAGTTAACCGAAGAGGAAGCCAAAAAAACAGAGGAATGTTCTAATAAAATTATCTTTGATAATAGACCCGTAAAGTGCTATTTTGTGGAGGGAGAAAAGGAGTTAAAGAAATTAAATTTGAGGAAAGTACCTGAAAAAATGGGAAAGATAAGGATAATTGAAGTGGAAGATTTCGACTTTTCTGCCTGTGGAGGAACTCACTGTCGGGCAGCCGGGGAAGTGGGATTGATTAAAATTACTAAATGGGAAAAGAGAGGAGAAAAAATCCGTCTGAAGTTTATCTGCGGTAGGCGTGCCTGGAAAGATTATTTTTGGAAGAATGAAGTGATCAAAAATATTTCTAATAAATTAACCATTAAGGATTCCGAACTGGGAGAAACTATAGATAGGATGCTTGAGGAGAGAAAAGAAATTAGGAAGGAATTAAAGGAGTTTAAAGAAAAGTTACAGGATTACGAAGTAAGAAATTTAATTAATGAGTCTTCTCTGAAAGATGACGGGATAAAGATTATAAATAAAGTGTTCGAAGAGAAAAATTTTCAAGAAGTAAAGGAATTAGTTCAGAAGATAATTAATTTAGATGAAAGTGTAGTTGTGTTATTTGGGGTTAAAAGCGAGGGGGCGAAGATATTATTTGCCTGTTCCAGAGCCTTAAGGTATGACATGAATGGGCTGATAAGAGAAGCAGGAAAATTTATTGAAGGCCGGGGAGGTGGAACTCCCAATTTTGCGCAAGCCGGAGGGAAGAAGGCTGAGGGGATTGAAGATGCTCTGAATTTTGCTTTGGAGTATTTTCAAGAATTTATTAAAAAATGAGAAAAAATAGAAAATTAATAAATAAATTAATTTCCGTGATAATTTTTCTTTTAATGGCCTTTTTATTGGTAAGTTTTAATTCATTTTCTACAGAAAGAGACTTAAACAAAGAACAGAAGTTAGGAAAGAAACTATCTGAAGATATTGAGAAAAATTATGAAGTGGTTGAGAACCCCCAGAAGAATTTATTAATCAGACAGATTGGCAATAAACTAGCTAAAGTTTCTGAGTTTAAAGGGATGAATTATCATTTCAAGATATTAAAGGTAGAAGGTCCTAACGCTTTTTCTATTCCCGGCGGATATATTTATGTAACTTATGACCTTTTTGATTATATCCAGTCAGATGACGAACTTGCAGGTATTTTAGCTCACGAAATTGCCCACGTAATCCACAATCATGCCTTAAAACAAACCAGAGATAATACTAAATTTACTTTATTAACTATTTTAGCCGTTCTTTTAACCGGGGAACCGGATGTAGGCGTATTAGGAAAGCTTACTACCATAACTTTTCTTAACCAATATAGCCGGAAATATGAGGAAGAAGCAGATTTGACCGCTACGGATCTCTTAATTAAGACAGGATATAATCCGGTAGGTTTTTTAACTTTTTTAGAAAGATTGTATGCCCGGGAAATGTTTAAACCTGAAGTAAATTTGGGGATATTCCAAACTCACCCTGAAACTGAAGATAGGATTAATTATGTAAAAGATATGCTTATAAAGAAGGGAATAGATATCGATAGGCGGGCTACTACTGATTATCTTAAAGTAGATATAAAATATACCTATGAAGAGTCTTTTTGTAATACTGCTATTTATATTGATAATACTACTACATTGAATTTAAGATTTCCGATAGGTCATGAACTTTACCAGAAAACGATAGAAACTGCTAAAAATTTGGATAAATTTCTTAGTATCGATTTGGCCCCCTATGAAATAAATGTTTTAGTAGAAGGGACTGCCACTACACTCTCGATTGGTAATAATAAAATAATTTCTTTAGATGATTCAGAAACAATTTATTTAAAAAAGACTGCTGAAGAAGTGTTACAAGAAACTAAGAATAAGATTAAGCAGGTACTTTGGGAGTTCAGACTTAAATTTCCCTTTGATGTTAAAGAAGGTTTAGAAGATTAAATAGAAAGAAAACAATATTTTATTTGATTTTAATGTAATAAAATTGCCCACCTCTTACTAAAGAGATGGGCAATTTTTTTTCTTTCATGTTATTAAATACGAATTTTTTATGTTCGTTCTAGTTTAAAATACTCCTATGCTTTTAAGGAAGACTATAAAGATAGCAATAGGAGCAATATATTTAATAAGGAAACGATAACCGCCTCCTAAAGTAAGTGCACCTTTTGCGCCAATATTTCCTTCTTCGACTGCTTTATCAGTTCCCCAGTACCAGCCGATGAAGATACAGAGTAAAAATCCGCCTAAAGGTAGAAGTATATTAGAGGCTATAAAATCGAGAGAATCTAAGAAATCTCTTCCACCGATAAATTTATAACCAGACCATGCACCTTGACCCAAAGAAGATGGGACACCTAATAAGAAAATAATTATACCCATTATCCAGGCTGCCTTTTTGCGGTTCCATTTTTTTTCATCGATGAAGTAAGCACAAACTACTTCGAGTAGAGAGATTGCTGAGGTTATTGCAGCAACAGTTAGTAATATGAAGAATAAAATCCCGAAGAAGTGGCCAACCGCTCCCATAGATGCAAATACAGCCGGAACAGTTATAAAGACTAATCCTGGTCCTGCACCGGGTTCCAATCCAAAAGCAAATACTGCCGGGAAAATAGCCAGTCCTGCAAGGAGAGCGATACCAGTATCAGCACCGGCAATCCAGTAAGAATTTGCAGGAATATCCTGGTCTTTTTTAAGATAACTACCATAAGTTATCATACAACCCATTCCCAAACTCAGTGAGAAGAAAGCTTGACCTAAAGCTGCTAAAATTCCTTCGGCACTCAATTTACTAAAGTCAGGTTTAAGATAAAAAGATAATCCTGCACCTGATCCAGGTAGAGTCAATGAACGGATAATTAAGACCAACAATATTAGTACTAAAGCAGGCATTAAGATTTTTGCATATTTTTCAATACCTTTTTCAATACCGGCCATAACTATTCCTATACACATAAGCATAAATATTGCATGCCAAATAATAGGGGTGACAGGTGAAGTAATAAAGCTAACAAAAACGTCAGCAGGATTAGCACCAGCTGCCATATACGCACCTGATTTAAAGATATAGGCTGTTGCCCATCCGGCAATAACTGAGTAGTAAGATAGGATAACAAACCCGGCTATAATTCCCATTAATCCGACAATCCACCAGGAACTCTTCGGTGCTAATTCTTTAAATGCACCGAGTGCATTTCTCCCGGATTTACGGCCTACCAACAATTCTGAATTCATGATAGGAACACAAACTAAAATGACAAAAAGTAAATATACTAATACAAATGCGGCGCCACCATACATTCCGGTGATATAAGGGAATTTCCAGATATTTCCCAGTCCTACGGCTGAACCGGCAGCTGCTGCTATAAAGCCAAATTGCGATCCCCAGTTGCCTCTTTCTTTAATTTCCATTAAAAAAACCTCCTTGTTTTTTTATTTTTTGGAAAATTTCAATGAATTTTTAATGAATTAATAAATGTATAAAATTTCGCGAGATTCCTATGATAAGTATTTTACTATCTTTTTCAGTAGCATCACCAACCTTTTAACATATAGTTAAAATTTGCGAGTTAAGTAATTTATTTGGATTAAAATAGAATTAAAGTTAAAAAATACAAGGTTAATCCTCTAACACTACATTATACGACATAAATTTAAAAAATCCTTCTTTTTTTTGAAAATATTTTATATTTTTTTTAAAAAATCAAAATTAATTAGTCTTTGATGATTATTTAAGTACGTTAACTTACTTAAATGCTATATTTTAAAAGGTACAGGAGTAAAAGATAAAACACAGAAAATTAAGGAGCAGATTCCCAATACTTTCCTTCTCCTATCTAAAGGAGTAAAATCATCCAATGGTGGAGGGTGATTAAATCCAAATATTAGAAGCAAGACAAATAATAAAGTCCACGCCGGATTAATAAATATGCAGATAAGGCCTAAAATGCCCAAGGTTATATAATAAACAATTTTGCTATTTTTACCGAACAAAGAATAAATTATGTGCCCGCCATCTAACTGTCCAACAGGAAGGAGATTTAAAGCGGTTACAAACAATCCCACCCAGCCCGCATAAGCTATAGGATGCAGGATTATATCCTGGCCTTCGGGAAGGTATCCGAACATTATTTTTTCTATAAGTGAGAAAAGTATGGAACTTCCCAGAGGTATAACCGGTCCCTCAATTTCTGAAATAACTGCTACTTCTGATAATTTAAGCCCGATTACTATCGTAGGGATGGTGAGGACTAAACCTACAAATGGTCCGGCTACCCCGATATCAAATAAAGCTTGACGGTTAGGCATAATTCCTTTCATTTTTATAACTGCCCCTAAAGTACCAAAAGGAGATAGAGGGAAGGGGATAAAAAAGGGAAGAGTGACTTCAACACCGTATCTTCTGCTAACAAAGAAATGTCCTAATTCGTGAGCAAGTAGAATAGTGATTAAAAATAAAGCATACCAGATACCACCTACAAAAAAACAAGAAATTATAGTTAGAAGAAATAAAGTTAAGTGTAAAATTACTCTTCACCTCGCTATATTGTATTACTTTCTAATCAGTATAAATTTATTATATATTATTCTTCTTTATTTACAAGGCCTTAATTCGTATCGAGTATCAAGTGTTACAGCGTGGAGCGTACAGCGGATAGCGTATAGTGAAGAAAAGGAGAAAAGAAGGAAGCCAGAATAGATTTGTATCGCCTAAAAAATTAAAAGATTTGAAAAAATAAAATTGGATTTATTCTTTTTAATTTTATTATTTTGGAGTAGAATAAGTATAGAAATAAAATAGTTTTGGATAAGGATACTATTAAGTATGAAAAAAAATACAAAAAAAGTAAGAGCTCATTTATTAATTTCGGGGAGAGTGCAGGGGGTAGCTTTTCGTTATTATACCCAGGATGTTGCCCAAAGTTTAGAAATAAAGGGATGGGTTAGAAATTGTTGGGACGGCAAAGTAGAAATAGTTATGGAAGGGGAAAAAGAAAAAGTAGAGCAATTAATTAATCGGTGCTATCGGGGGCCGGGGAGTGCAATTGTGGAAAAAGTAGATATAGAATGGGAAAAATATAGAGGAGAATTCAATTCTTTCGGTATCAGGGGATAGTAAAAGCTTCCGACAAATTACAAGAAATAAGAGGATTTACTTTAATAACTACGGATTATATTAGGAAAGAAAAATTATAAAGAGAAAGTAAAATTAAAAATATTTTTCAATCTATTGATTTTTATATTATAATTTATAGAGTAATGGGTTAGAAATAAATGGTTATATTTTAAATTGATATTTAAATTTTTGAATTTATTTATTAAGGAGGTGTAAATTAAGATGTGGATTATTTTGGGAGGAATAGCAGCTATAATTTTAGGGATATTAGGATTGATTGAATGGTGGTTATTATTTCTGAAAGCTTTAGCAGCCTTGGTGCCTTTTATTTTATTGATTGGTGGAATACTCGCAGTAATAATAGGCATAAGCTCTGTTAAAGAAAGAGCAGAGGAAAAAAGAGAAGAAGCTGCTGAGGAATCTACGGAAAACGATAAATCCTAAACTGAAACAAGATAAACGGTATCTAAATTAATACATAAAATTTATAGGGATTTTAAAAGATGAGTAAAGATTTTAAACCTAAACTGAAGAAACCAAAGTTTAAGGAAGATTTGGAAATTGCCGTAACCATATTAATAATGATCTCGGTTTTTTATGGGCTAACTTATTTTGGGGTTGATAAAATATTAAGTACAGCAATTGTAGCCTTATTGGGAATTTTTATGGAGGTAGCCAGGCAAGTTTTTTCTCAAGTTATATTTATCATTCAATCAATTCCCTATATAGGGCCGATTATCGCTAAAGTAATCGTCTGGCCTTTCTTTATTACTATAAATGCAGTGGCTTATCTGGTTACTTTGACATTAATTAGAATTAAAGGATATAAACAAGTAGCCAATGCCCGATTGTTAACTACTGTTTTTCTTATCGGAATATTATTAGGATTTATTTTAGGACGGGTTATTAAGATTATATAGTTGGTTAGCTGGTTAGATGGTTGAGAAGTTGAGAAATTAGGAATGGCCATTGATTGATTAACCTTCAAAGAATTTATAGAACGAATTGCTATATAAAATGCTTAAAAGATCGTTTTGAAACAATAAACAAGTTCAGAAAAATAAAAGTTGACAATATTACTCATATATAATATAATTTTTTCACACTGCCATTTAGAAAGGCGGAAAAGGTGTAAAAGGGGGAATGGTTTTATGAAAAGAATTTATATGGATAATGCGGCAACTACCTCTACTGATATAGAAGTAGTTAAAACAATGAACCCCTATTTCTCTTTAAAATACGGAAATCCGAATAGTATTCATTCCTTTGGGCAGGAAGTAAGAGAAACAGTAGAAGAAGCGAGAAAAAAGATAGCTTATTTAATCGGAGCAAATCCTTCAGAAATTGTTTTTACAGCAGGAGGGACAGAGGCAGACAATTATGCTATAAAAGGAATAGCCTGGGCTAATCAGAAAAAAGGGAATCATATTATTACTTCAAAGATAGAGCACCATGCTGTACTGCATTCCTGTCAATTTTTAGAGAAACAAGGGTTTAAGATTACTTATTTACCTGTTGATAAATATGGTCTGATAGACCCTGAAGATGTAAAAAAAGCGATTACCTACAAGACGATACTGGTAACCATTATGCATGCTAATAATGAGATTGGTACTATTGAACCGATTAAAGAAATCAGTGAAGTAGTAAAAAAAGCAGGAGTATATTTTCACACTGATTCAGTTCAAACTTTCGGGCATATTCCCATAAATGTCAATGATTTAGGAGTAGATATGTTATCGATGTCCGGACATAAATTTTACGGTCCTAATGGTGTGGGGGCGCTCTACTTAAGAAAGGGGACCAAGATAGTCAATTTAATAGACGGCGGTGCTCAGGAAAAAAATAGAAGAGCCGGTACAGAGAATGTAGCGGGAATAGTAGGTATAGGTAAAGCTGCTGAACTGGCGAAAGAAAGGCTGAATCAAGGCAAAGAGAAGGAGATTATAAGATTAAGAAATAAATTGATTAAAGAGATTATGAACAAAATAGAAAATGTTCGTTTAAACGGTCATCCTGCAAAAAGACTGCCAGGAAATGCTAACTTTTGCTTTGAATTTATTGAAGGGGAATCAATGTTGTTAAGTTTAGACATGGAAGGCATTGCCGCTTCCAGTGGTTCAGCCTGTACTTCTGGTTCCTTAACAGCATCACATGTATTATTGGCTATCGGGCTTCCTCCGGAGATAGCTCACGGTTCTTTAAGATTAACTTTGGGGAAAGATAATACAGAAGAAGAAGTAGATTATATGACAAGTATATTACCGGAAATTATTAAGAAATTAAGAGCCCTCTCTCCTTTTAAGGAGAATTGGGAAGGACTTAAATAGTCGTTAGTGAATAGTATTTAGTATTTAGTAAAAAAAACAAAAAAGGTTCAAGTTGCAAGTTGCAAGTTTACTTGGTTGCCCAGTTAGCCGGTTTGCCAGTTGATCAGTTAATACTAGTACTTAATTTCAAATGCAGGTTATTAATTACAAGATGAGAGTTAATTGATACAATTAACCAACCTGATTTTAATTCTTCAACCGGGTAACCGGTAAACTGGCTAACCGGCTAACTATCTTTGCGGGACACGAGATACGAATTGTACTTTAATCTTGTGCAATAATTGAATGAATGAACATAATGGATTGTGATTACACCTAAGTAAATATAATTAAACAAGAATTAAGAAGGAGAATTGCTGCATGAGTATGTATAGTGATAAAGTAATGGAACATTTTAAAAATCCTCATAATGTAGGAGAGATTAAAGATGCCGATGGTATAGGAAAAGTGGGAAATCCTGTTTGTGGGGATATTATGAAAATTTATATAAAAGTAAGAAATGATAAGATAATAGATTGCAAATTTAAAACTTTTGGGTGCGGTGCAGCTATTGCTACCAGCAGTATGATTACCGAGATGGTCAAGGGAAAAGATATTGATGAGGCTTTAAAAATTTCTAACAAAGCCGTTGCTGAGGCCTTAGGCGGGCTTCCACCCGTTAAAATGCATTGTTCTAATTTAGCAGCCGATGGTTTATCTAAAGCCATCGAAGATTATAAGAAAAAATCTATGGTCAAAAAATAATAACTATAAACTAATTTAAGAGGTTATTGTATAATGACAATATTAAGTGTGAGTGAAGTATCTTTAGTGGCGGCTTTTGTAGCCGGCCTTTTCTCATTTGTTTCTCCCTGTGTTTTACCCTTGGTCCCGGGATACATCTCCTTTATTTCAGGGATATCTTTAGAGGATATAGAAAAAGGGGAAAAACAAAACAAGAATACCATAATTATAAGTTCTCTTTTTTTTATTCTCGGGTTTTCTTTAATATTTATTCTTTTAGGGGCTACCGCTACTTTTTTGGGTAGTTTTTTATTAGAAAAGGCTTTTGTTTTAAAGAAAATAGGGGGAATTATAATTATAATTTTCGGAATACATATGTCAGGTCTATATAGAATAAAATTTTTAGATTATGAAAAAAGGGTTTATAGTAAAACTAAACCAGTTAACATTATAGTAGGCCCCTTTTTAATGGGTTTAGCCTTTGCTTTTGGTTGGACTCCCTGCGTGGGACCTATTCTGGCCGGAATATTAATCTATGCCGGGACTCAGGAAACGGTTTATCAGGGTATTTTGCTGCTTACTATTTATTCGGCCGGCTTAGGAATTCCTTTTTTATTGACTGCCCTGGCCATCAATAAATTTTATTCCTTTTCCAGTAAAATTAAAAAACATTTCAAAACCATTGAGTTAGTCGGAGGGGCGTTGTTGATACTGATCGGCGGTTTAATTCTTACTGATAATTTTCAGAGGATAGTAGGTTATTTTATTAAGTAAAGAATAATTGTCTTTGAAAATTAAAATTGTGCAAAGTTGACAAAGTAATAAAAATAAATTTAAATATAAATAGAAGGGATTTGAAACAAGTATGAAAATATTTTTTACAAGAAGAAATAAAGTAATGGTTTTAGTAATCTTATTAGTGGTAGTATTTTTTTTCGGACTAAAATCATATTTTAAAATAGACGAACAGAATGTAGAAGCAGTTGAGGAGACCAAGCCATTAACCCTTAACTGGTTATCTTATGATGAGGGATTAGCTCTTGCGGAAAAGGAAAATAAATATGTTTTAATCTATTTTTATACCGATGAATGTAGTTGGTGTAAAAAAATGATTGACCAAACATACTCCAATGAGGAAGTAAAAAAGATACTTTCTGATAAATTTGTAGCTGTTAAAATAAATGCGAGATCAGAAAATAAGGTAATAGAAAAAGGGGAAGAGATTTCCGAAAAAAAATTAGCCATCTTATACCAGGTCAGCGGTTACCCTACTACCTGGTTTATAGAAAATAATCATACCGGGATAGCTCCTTTGCCGGGATATGTTGCTACTGAACAATTTATTCCAGTATTAGATTACATCGGTGAAGGATGGTATAAAAATATTTCTTTTAAGGAATATATGGAAAAAATATAATTGATAGATTATTAATTAAAGATAGTTTCAGTCAATATTAGAGGTCAAGGAATTGTAATAGTGTTTATAATTTGCCTTGACCTTTTTTATAAGTAAATAGAAGTAATAAAAAGTAAGATAGTTGGAATGGAAAATGATTAACATAAAAGATAAAATTAATAATATATTAGAAGAGATTAATAAAATTAGCCAGCAGAAAGAGATTGTAGTGGCTTTTTCGGGGGGATTAGATAGCACCGTTGTTTCTGTTTTAGCCATCAAGGCCTTGGGAAGAGAAAAAATTGAAGCGATTACGGTCAGTTTTGGAGAATATAGCTATACTAAAGGGTCAAAAAACATTCAGAGTATTAGTAGGGATTTGGATTTAAAATTAAAAATTGTTCAGGGAAAGAAAGAGCAGGAGCGAGTTTTAAAAAAAGGACCGGCCTGCAATAAGTGTACCAGGATAGTTAAATTGGGAAAGGTTAAGAGGGAAGCCCAAGGAAGGCTGGTATTGACCGGTTCAAACCAGAGTGATACCTGGGGGATGCGGGGGTTAAAGCTATTTGACGGTTTTTATGCTCCCCTTTTGGAGCTAAACAAGGAGGAAATCCGTAAAATTGCTGATTATTTTGATATAAAAATATTACAGATTGGGGAAAACAAATTTAGAGAAGGTTGCAAGCTAAAACATTTACTTAAGCCTTTAGCAACTCCCCATTATCACGGTCAGGCAGCAGCAGAAGCCAATGAGTTACTATTAAGTATTTTAGAAGAAGAGAGGCACGAATCTATTTTAGCTAATGTGAAGATTATTGGACCCTTAAACAAGAATATTGGGTTAGTGAACGTATCTCCTTTGCCTGAAGAAAAATTGAAGGAAAAAATTATTAAAGAATTAAAGAAAGTAAAAACTTTGGAAAAAATTAAGTTTTTAGATAAGCCAATCAAATTAATTATTAAAGCCAATAAGGGGCAGTTTGATAATCGACATTCCCGATACTGGTTAGAAAAGGGAAGGCTGCAGCCAGATTTTTCTGTCCCTATAAAAGTGGAGTGGTTATTGACTACTAACAAGAGTTTGTCTACTTTTCAGGTTATTGATTACCAAATAATTGAATAGTATAATAAAACAGTATCGAGTATATAGTATATAGTATCGAGTAAAAAAAAGAGAAAGAAAAAAAATGCAAGATAGTATCGAGTATCGAGTAAATAAGATAGAAATCAGAGCTAATTCGTATCTCGTGAATCGTATCTC
>DAOUWX010000437.1 GCA_030666935.1 Atribacterota bacterium
AACTATAAGCAAAAAGGAATTTCCGGCAACATAAACTGCTTTTTCTATATCTTTGGCTCCCAGGCTTCTGGATATAGCTGAAGCTGCTCCGATGCCTATCATCTGGGCGAAAGCCATAATGACCATTTGAATAGGGAAGGCTATGGTTAATCCGCCGATGGCCAAAGCTCCCACTCCTCTTCCTACAAAGATAGTATCAACGAGATTATACAATGCGTTTACCATCATACCAATAGTTGCCGGTAAAGATAAATTTACCAAAAGTTTACTTATTTTTTCTTCTCCCAATCGGGCAGTCAGTTGTTTCATAAATTATTTCCTATTCCAATTTATAGTTTTTTCCTTAAAAACCATCACCTTAGGTGGTGGTAGTTCAATATTAATTTATTGCATGTGGTGTTCGTCATTGGCGAGTACACGATTAAGAATTTCCAGCCCTTTGATTATATCTTTTATTTCCTGCTCGGAAAGCTTTTTAAGCAGCTGGGTAAAATACTCTTCTCTTTTCCGGCGAAAATCATTGCAGAATTCTTTGCTCTTTCCGGTTAAAGATATTTTTACCACTCGTCGGTCATCTTTAGTGCGCTCGCGTTTTATAACATCTTTTTGTTCGAGTCTGTCCAGGATTCCCGATACAGTACTATCAGATAATCCCATTTTCAAACTTAATTCACTTACCTTCTGCTCTCCGTGTTTTTCCAGCATCGATATTACTGAAAGCTGGGGAAGGGTGAATCCCGAATCATGTATAGAATGATGAAATTTATGTCTCATAGATTTGTTGAAATTTCTGGTAAGATCAATTATTTTCGAAATACTCTCAAATTTAGATTTAGACATAATTGTATTTCCTCCTTTTTCATTAGTGTAAATTTTAGTGAGATAGTTAGATAAAGAAAAGAATATTTATTGTTCTTGTTTTCCTATCTTTTTTCCTATGGTACTTTTCTTTCTTTTTACTATATACTCGATACCCGATACTCAATACTTTTTTTGCCTCTTTGATAAACTTATATTTATTTTATATAATATAAAAAATTATCTATAATCCAGAGCAAATGAAATAAAAGTCATATTATTATAAACTATTTGGCATAAAAAATATTATTATACAAATATTTAGTATACGAAATATTATAATAGATAGTTTAATTTTTGTCAAGCCTGTGAAAACAGTATCAAGTATCGAGTATATAGTATCGAGTTGAGAAAAAGAAAAAGAAAGAGAAGATAGAAAAAAGCAGCATTCTTCTTTTTGTCTAACTACCTCGTATAAATATTTTTATGAAAGAAAGTTCCTCTCTTTTGCGTATATATAAGTATATATGTATATATAGATTAGTGTGATAATGGGAAAATCTATAAAAAAATAAAAAGGAGGATACATTTTGTGGCAAAAAAACAGAAAAAAGATCTAATAAGATTAGCAGTTCAGATTTTTTTCCTTGCCCTAATAATTTTAATTAGTGTCAATCATTTTCGGAGTGAACAGGGGCTGGCACCCCTGTTAATAGGTGCTCCCTCTCTT
>DAOUWX010000347.1 GCA_030666935.1 Atribacterota bacterium
ATAGAAGAGTACTTTGATTATCAAATTTACCTAAAAAATATAGACTTAATATTTTTCAGAGTATTTAACCAATAATTAGTTGAATAATAATATTATTTACTTATTAGAAAAATATTAGAAATGAGAAATTATATATTTTTGTAATGAAACGAAAGGGTATCAAATGAAAGAGCAATCGATTGGTTTTTTAGATTCGGGGTTAGGTGGTTTATCGGTAGTAAAAGAAGTTAAAAAATTGCTTCCCCGAGAAAATATTGAATACTTTGCTGATAATCAGCGTCAACCCTATGGTGAAAAAAATCAAGATGAACTTACAGATTATACTCTTCAAATAATTAGCTTTTTTATAAAGAAAAAAATAAAAATCTGTGTTATAGCATGCAATACAGCCACAGCTGCCAGCCTCAAAAAAGCAAGAGAATTTTTTTCTATTCCCATCATCGGTGTTATCCGACCAGCAGTTCAGGATGCCATAAAGAAGACTTCAAACAAAAGGATCGGAGTTATTGCCACCGAATTTACCACCAAAAATGAAGCTTATCCTAAAGAGATTAAAAGAATTGCCCCCAAAATAAAAGTTTTTTCTAATTTTTGTCCTGAATTTGTCTCTATAGTTGAGGCCGGTAAATTTACTGCACCTAAAACCTACGAAGTTGCCCGAAAATATTTAAAACCCTTAAAAGATTCGCAAATTGATACTTTGATATTAGGCTGTACGCACTATTCTTTTTTAAAAAGGGCAATATCAGATATTATGGGTTCAGGAGTAATATTAGTTGATCCATCTGTCAGTACCTCATTAACTTTAAAAGAAGTTATCATCCAAAAGGGAATTTTAAAAGAAGAGGGCAAAGGAGAAGAGAATTATTATACTACTGGCTCCCCAGAAAAAGTAGAAAAAACCGCTAAAATCATTCTCAATGGTGATAATTTCAAAATCCAAAAAGTAAAGTTAGAAGAATTAGAACAAAATATTTAATCAGCATTAACTATTAAAATATTAGAGTAAACTTTGGTAGTGTAGTAAGATATAAATAAGGGATGGTAATTTATTGTTCTAAATTCTGACTTCTCATTAAAATTAAAAGCTTAAAACGAAAAGCGAAAAACCATAATTCAAAACTTAAAATTTTTCATAGGTTATAAATTTTAAGTTCTGTTTTTGCTTCTTTAGTTTTTCATTTTCGTTATATTATAATGCACTAGATAAAATACATAAAACTTAATATACAATAATACATGGTTAAATTTTAAATTTTGTGCTATGGTTTTACGTTTTGCGCTTTTAGTTTTTCGCTTACTATTGACTTTTATCTTTTATTTTCTTAACTAACTAATAAGTGAAGTAATGTGTAACTTGCAATAAGTACCTGTTTTTACAATTTCAGAAATTTAAACTTATTAATCATTACATATTACTCGTTACTGTATTTTATACGAGATACAAAAATAAATAGTATGTAATTATTGTAAAAATGTGCTAAAATTATTCTAAACTTATTCTTGAGAAGGAGGTAAGTAAAAATGAAAGCTGAAAAAATATGGATGGATGGGAAGTTGGTCGATTGGGATGAGGCAAAAGTTCATGTATGTACTCATGCCCTACATTATGGAAGTGGAGTATTTGAAGGAATAAGGGCCTATGAGACCAAAAACGGAACAGCAGTTTTTAGATTAAAAGAACATATTGACCGTTTGTTTAATTCAGTAAAAATATTTAAAATGGAAATTCCCTATACTAAAGAAGAATTCAGAGAGGCAGTAATAGATACTATTAAAGCAAATAAACTTAAAAGTGGTTATATCCGGCCTTTAGTCTATCGTGGTTTTGAACAATTAGGAATAAATCCATTTGAGTGTCCGGTCAATTGTACTATTGCTGTTTGGGAATGGGGTGCTTATTTAGGTGAAGAAGCTTTGGTTAAAGGGATTAAAACTAAGATTTCCAGTTATGCCCGAAGTTATATAAATTCGACTTCTCAAAAAGCTAAAATTTGTGGGAATTATATTAATTCTATATTTGCTAAGATGGAAGCAATTGAAGCAGGGGCTGATGAAGCAATTTTATTAGATACAAGAGGTTTTGTCACTGAAGGTTCAGGAGAAAATTTATTCTGGGTTAGAGATGGAGTAATTTATACAACTCCTACTTCAACTGTATTAGAAGGAATTACTCGAGATTCTATAATAAAAATTGCAGAGGATATGAGCTACCAGGTTCAAGAGAAGTATATCTGTCGAGATGAACTTTATATATCTGATGAGGTATTTTTTGCCGGTACAGCGGCTGAGGTAACTCCTATTAGAGAAATTGATAATTATCAAATTGGTGAAGGAAA
>DAOUWX010000400.1 GCA_030666935.1 Atribacterota bacterium
AAATTAATTTTATATTCTTCATTATCCATAAATCCATTCTCCAAAATAAATTAACTATCCTTCATTATTCTATCCCGTAATTAGGAGCTTCTTTGGTAATAATTATGTCATGGGGATGACTTTCTCTTAAACCAGCAGAGGTAATCTGAACAAATTTAGCTTTTTCCTGTAATTCTTTAATGTTTTTTACTCCACAATAACCCATTCCTGAACGTACGCCACCTAATAATTGATACACACAAGCAGAAAGTGGTCCTTTGTAAGAAACCCTTCCTTCAATTCCTTCGGGAACCAGTTTGTCATCTTCTGCCTCTTCCTGAAAATATCTATCTTTACTACCCTTCTTCATTGCTCCGATTGAACCCATTCCCCGATATTCTTTATAACTTCTCCCTTTGTAAAGCACGACTTCTCCCGGACTTTCTTCTGTCCCGGCAAACAGACTTCCTATCATTGCCGAATCAGCACCCACCGCCAAAGCCTTAGTTATATCACCGGAGTATTTTATACCTCCATCGGCAATAAGAGGAATGTGATATTTTTTGGCTGCCCTTTTACATTCTTGAATTGCTGAGACCTGGGGTACTCCTACACCGGCAACCACTCGGGTAGTACAGATTGAACCTGGTCCAATACCAACTTTTAAAGCATCAATCCCGGCTTTTATTAAACTTTCCGCTCCCTCAAAAGTTGCTACATTACCTCCTACTAACTCTATACCAAAATTCCGTTTTATCTCTTTTACAACTTCAATAACCCGGGTAGAATGTCCGTGAGCAGTATCGACTACTATGACATCTACTTTGGCATTAACTAAAACTTCTACTCTTTCCATTGTATCTCGGGATACACCTACGGCAGCACCCACTCTGAGCCTTCCCTTAGCATCCTTGCAAGCATTAGGAAACTTCTCAACTTTCTCGATATCCTTTATGGTAATAAGTCCTTTCAAAATAAAATTTTTATTTACTATAGGTAATTTCTCAATTCTATTTTTATGCAATATTTTTTTTGCCTCTTCAAGGGTAGTACCTAATGGAGCAGTAATCAGATTTTCTTTAGTCATTATTTCTGCTATTTTTAATCTCTTGTCTTCTTCTTCTAAAAATCTAATATCCCGGTTAGTTAAAATTCCCACTAATCTTTTTTCTTTATTTACGATAGGAATCCCAGAAATATGATATTTAGCCATCAGGTCAATTGCTTCTCCCGCGCTTTTCTCTGGCGAAAGAGAAATAGGCTCTACAATTACTCCGCTCTCTGACCTCTTTACTTTATCTACTTCTTCAGTCTGATCTTCTATAGACATATTTTTATGAATAATACCAATACCACCTTCCCGAGCAATGGCAATGGCTAACCTGGATTCGGTGACTGTATCCATAGCAGCGCTAACCAAAGGGATGTTTATATCGATATTTCTGCTAAACTTTGTAGAAACATTAACTTCTTTAGGAAGAATTGCTGATTTTTCGGGAACTAATAAAATATCGTCGAAGGTTAAACCTTCAAAATTTAAAAATCTTTCTTTTTCCATAATTTTTCCACCTTTTAAATTAGTCATTAGCGAATAAATCTAGCGTAGAGCGTATAGAAATAAAATTGCAGGTTACAAGTTCCAAGTTTATAGAAAGCTCAAAGCTCGTATAAGTTTCATCATTACACGCTCTTGTGGTGAAATATAAACTGTAAACCGAAAACCTGTATTTAATACTAACAACTGATATCTCTTGTATTTTATATTTTTCTTACACTTATTACTCGACTATACGCTAAACGCTGTACGCTATTTTTATAATATTACCCCTCTTCGATAACCTTGTCAAT
>DAOUWX010000105.1 GCA_030666935.1 Atribacterota bacterium
AAGATTTCATTTTGGAAATACGCTGACATTGCCGCTCCCTCCATTGCTATCGGAATAGGTATAGGTAGGATAGGCTGTTTGTTAAATGGCTGCTGCTTTGGCGTAGTTTCAGAAAATTACGGTATTAAGTTTCCTTCTTTAAATATGCCCCCGGTGTATTTACAGCAATTAAATGATGGATTAATTGCCTCCGGAAGTTCCTGTACTCTCCCGGTAATTCCTACCCAAATCTATGCTTCTTTGTATGGCTTTATAATATTTTTTATCCTTCACTGGATGAAAAAATACAGGAAATATGATGGATTTCTTATGTTGAACTTTTTCATATTATATTCAATTTCCCGCTTTGCCGTAGAATTTTTCAGATTTTATGAAAATAATTACAAAGTATTTAATTTATTGACCATTACTCAGACTATTTTACTGGGGGTTGTGTTGGTTTCCCTAGTGTTTATGAATATTTTGAAGAAAAAAGCACAAAAATATAACTAGCGTAGAACGTAGAATTGCGGGCAGCAAGTGAAAGCGAGATAACAAATAAGTATCGAGTATATTGTATCGAGTATATAGTGAAGAAAAAGAAATTAGGAGACAGAATAAAAACAAAAATGTCATTGCGAGCGACCACAGGGAGCGTGGCAATCTCGGTAATTATGAGATTGCTTCGGTCGTTTTACTCCCTCGCAATGACAAAAAGATTCGAGTTTTGAATTATGGCTTTACGCAAGATATATCGCGTAACTACTCCTGAATTCTGATTTTCTTAACGCGATACGATATACTAACAAATAATTTAAAAAATTGTCAAAGGACCGTCCCCTAATAGATGATTGAAGAAGAAAAAAGTTTAATATTTAAAAGTAAAGAGAAGATCAGAATCGACCTCTATTTAACCCAGCAGGAACTACGCCCCTCCAGATCCCAGATTAGGAATTTAATCGCCCAGGACAAGATAAAAGTAAATGGCAATCCAGTTAAACCAAGTTATATCTTGAAAAATGGAGATACGATAAATTTAGCTCTTCCCGAAAATATAGAATTAAAGATTAAGGCAGAGGTCATTCCCATAGATATAATCTACGAAGATGAATATCTGGTGGTAGTTAATAAACCGGCCGATATGATTGTTCATCCTGCAGGGAAGATTCTTTCCGGCACTCTGGTAAATGCCCTGCTGTTCCATTGCCGGGATTCCCTATCGGGGATAAGCGGAGTGATCAGGCCGGGCATCGTGCACCGCCTGGATAAAAATACTTCCGGTCTGATGGTAGTGGCAAAAAATGATTTTGCCCATCTTGACCTGTCAAAACAGATAAAAGAACATCAAGTAACTAAAAAATATCTCACCCTGGTCCACGGTAATCTGAAAGATGATTCCGGAATTATCGATGCGCCGATAGGCCGGAGTCTGAAGAACAGGAAAAAAATGGCAGTGACAGTGGAAGGGAAGAGTAGGGAAGCAGTAACCCAGTTCAAGATCTTAAAAAGATTTTCCGGCTATACCCTGATCGAAGCAACTCTTCGTACGGGCAGGACTCATCAGATAAGAGTACATCTGGCTTTTATCGGCCATCCCATCGTTGGTGACCAGTTATACGGCCGCAAAAGGCAGGGATTGAATATCAACAGGCAGGCTTTACATTCTTATGTTTTAGGTTTTGTGCACCCCGAATCTAAAAAATATATGGAATTTTCTGCCCCTCTTCCTCAGGATATGCAGAAATTAATCGATTGCCTGGAAGGGGAGGAAAAATAGAATATTAGAACTATTTTTGAGAAACTTTCTCCATTCTCCTGACCTCCTCCGGATCTACTTTTATCCAAAGACCCTTTTCATGAGAATAGATAACCATTCCCGGTTTGGCGTTTTTAGGTTTTTTCACGTATTTTTTAAGAGTATAATCGACCAACACTTTATTATCTTTTTTGGCTTTACTAAAATAAGCGGCTAAATTTGCCGCCTGAATCAAAGTATCAAGCGGAAGAGATTGTTTATCCCCTTTATTTTTAATAATAATATGAGACCCCTGGATGTTTTTTGCATGAAGCCAGGTATCATTGCCGGAAGCCAATTTAAAAGTTAAAAAATCATTTTGCAGGTTATTCTTACCCAAGTAGATTTCCCAGCCATCTTTAGAGATATATTTAACCGGTCGTAATCTATTCGTTTCTTTTTTTGCTTTTTTAAGGGGAGCAGCGGCTTTCTTTGCCCATCCTAATTTGGTTAGGTTATTATAAATTTTGAGCAGATGGGGAAGAGAATTAATTTCCTGTTTATATAATTTCTGAAGCTCGGTCAGTCGGGCAAGCTTTAGCTGATGGCTCTTTAATTGCTCGGAAATTATTTGGAAACTATCTTTTGTTTTCCGGTATTTTTTAAAATATAACCGGGCATTCTCTAAAGGGGTCAATTTATCGTTTAACGGGATGGTTATATCTTCCTGCCCGGTAGAATAATAGTTGATGGCAATAATTTCCCTGTCTCCTCTTTTAATGCCGGAAAGATTCGTTTTTATCAGTTCCCCGCTTATCTTATATTTTTCACAATTTTTAACTTCTTCCAGTTTTTTCTGGCAATCGTCTATCCTATTATTTATTTTCAATATATTTTTTTTAATTATCTGGTCTATTTTATTTTGCATAGACAGAACTTCCCGTTCTTTTTCCAGCTCACTAAATAAGAATTCCAGACACGAATTCGCATCATTAAAGGTTTGCCTGTGGTATTTGGGAAACTGTATTGAATCGATTATAGACCAGGCTTTTATCTTTTTAGATAGGGGATCTAAAAAGAGGGGCGGCTGAAAATTATGATTTTTAATATTTGTTATAATTTTATTAAAAGAAGTCCGGAGCATTTCCAAATCTGACTCGGACGCCTCAGATACCTTCTTTTCCGGTGATAAGTTAGCCTGAAGAACCACCTCTTTTGCACTCTGAGGGCTTAGACCTGTAAAATTGTTCTGCATCAGCTTCCGGAGGGTTAAATCTTTATTTTCTGCGGATAGGGAATTAAAAATATTGAAGAAGTCTTCACGTTTAATGTTTAGAGGGTCTATTTTGTTTTGCGAAGGAGGGGCGATATAGAGCTTTCCGGGCATAATCTCCCGGTACCTGCTGATATTAAAATCTATTAGTTTTATGGCGGTTTCTATGGTTTTATCTTCTTTAAGAAGAATCATATTACCGTGTTTGCCCATAAATTCCACCACCAGAATTTTATTTTGCACTTTACCGAACTTTTGGTAAGGCCTGATAATAAAATGTAAAATACGGTCAAAACTAGGGTGTTCGATATCTAATATTTTCCCTCCCTTTAGCTGATTTTGCAGAAGAGTTAAAAAAGGAGAACTGATAGTCTGTTGTCTGTTTTCTAATTCGGTAAAGTAAATTTCGGGAAGCGAGGGATCAAGGGAAATATGGATATAAAAGGATGAGGTTAAAAATTTAACAGGTTTTACCTCAATAATAATTTTATATTTTTTAGTCTGAATCAGGCTTACTATCTTTCCCTCTTTAAATTTATCCAGAAGCTCTTTTCTCATTGCTTCCAAAGTAATGCTATCCAGGGACATATTATTCTCCTTGCCGATATATTTAACTTTAATATAATCTATTATAGAGGTATAATCAAGAAAATAAAAATGACAAAGGACCCTGAAATTATGAAATAAGTATCGCGTATCGAGTAAAATACAGTAATGAGTAATAAGTAAGGAGTAATGAGTAATAAGTTTCAGGTTATAAGTTGCGGGTTTGAAAAATAGTAAGAGCACGATGCATCGTGCTCCTAAGATGTCAGAATACAAAACAAAGAAGGGCACAATTCATTATGCCCCCACAAATAGCTCTTGATTTTTTATCTTTCTCTTTTTCTCTTTCGTTTTCTTTACTGTATACTTCTTTCTTAACTCGATACTTTATACTATATACTTGATACTATATTTATACTAGATACGGTATACTAACAATTAATTCAATCTGTCAATCGGTGAATTGGTAAATTGGACAATCGGTAAATTGATAAATTGATTATTACGAAATTATTTGACAAGCAGTAAGTATTACCATAAAATTAATGTGAAGTTTGTAATTTTTAAAATATAACAAGTATAAGGGGAAATAAAGTTGATTAAAAGCATGACCGGTTACGGTGTGGGAAGGCTTAAAGCAGAAGACGGAGAATGCCTTATAGAGA
Organism: Atribacterota bacterium; assembly: GCA_030666935.1. Lineage (GTDB taxonomy): Bacteria > Atribacterota > Phoenicimicrobiia > Phoenicimicrobiales > Phoenicimicrobiaceae > Sediminicultor. Next base: position 4,199 of record DAOUWX010000105.1, read on the forward strand.
TAAAAAGCTTAAACAATAAATACTGCGACATAAATATAAAAAATAACTTTCAGTCTTTGGAAATTGAACAAAAGATAGAAAAATTAATAAAAGACAGAGTCTCAAGAGGAAAAGTTAATATTTTAGTAAAAGTTGAAAACTATGGCCTGACCGAAGAGAAGATAATATTAAATGAAGACGTAGCTGATTCCAGTTATAAGAATCTAAAGGCTTTAAAAGAGAACTATAAATTAAAAGACGAAATAGGCATAGATTCTATGCTTAAGTTCAGAGATATATTTACAATAGTAAAGGAAGAAGAAACTGCTAAAATATGGCCCTTAATAGAAAAGACCCTAAATTTTGCTTTGGATTCTTTGCTGAAAATGAGGGAAAAAGAAGGTAGGGCTCTTGTTGCCGATATCCGAAAAAGAGTCAAGAAGATACAAAAGTTGATAGATAAAATTGAGAAATATGCCAAATCATCACCGCTCGATTACAAGGATAAATTTTTAAGCAAGATAAAAAAATTGACCGAGGGTCTAAATGTTGATGAGGGAAGAATCGAATTAGAGGCAGCAATATTTGCAGAAAAGGCGGATATCACCGAAGAAATTACCAGGTTAAAAAGCCACCTTATCCAATTCGATGAACTGCTAAATTCCGAGGAATCCGTGGGAAGAAAGATGGATTTTTTAACCCAGGAGATAAATCGGGAGGTAAACACTATCGGGTCAAAGACCAGTGATATAGAGGTAACCCCTTTGGTTGTTTTAGTAAAAAGTGAGTTGGAAAAGATAAGGGAGCAGGCCAGAAATATAGAATAATAATAGAATAATAGAGGACATAATATGTTGAATAATTTAGTGAATATAGGTTTCGGGAATTATATGAATTCTAACAGAATTATAACCATTTTAAGTCCGGATTCTGCGCCGATGAAAAGGTTAAAAGAGGAAGCAAGGGTAGAAAAAAAGTTGGTTGATGCAACCTACGGGAGGAGAACGAGAGCAATAATAATCACGGACAGCAATCATGTAATTTTATCCTCCATCCAGCCGGAAACCATTGCTCATAGATTCGCCGAATACAGCGGACAAAATATCAAATTAAAAGAAAACAATCCAAAGTAGGTAATTTTAAATATGGCTGACGATAAAGAATTATCATCTTTTATCTCTGAACGCGATATGCAATACACGATACTCGATACTCGACCAGACAGGGGTTTACTGTTTGTTATCTCCGGCCCATCAGGTGTAGGTAAGGGCACTTTAAGGAAAAAGGTGTTTAATGTTTTCCCTGATTTAAAATATTCTGTGTCGGCGAATACCCGACCTCCTCGAAAGGGTGAAATAGAAGGCAAGGACTATTATTTTGTAACAGTAGATGAATTCAAAAAGATGATAAAAGAAAATAAATTTGTGGAATGGGCTATTGTCCATGGAGATTACAAGGGTACGCCGATACAATTTTTAATAGATGAACTACTTAAAAAAGGAAGGGATATCTTACTGGAATTAGATGTTCAGGGTGCTATGCAAGTGAAGGAAAAATTCCCTGATGGCATTTTTATTTTTATAGCTCCTCCAACCTGGAAGGACTTAGAGGATAGGTTGCGAAAAAGAAATACTGAGGGAGAAAGTGCCCTGGAAAAAAGATTAAAAGATGCCCGTATTGAAATAAAATATAAAAAAAATTATAATTACCTAGTTGTGAATGATAATATAAAAACCGCTCTAAAAAAAATAGAGTCTATAATAATTGCCGAAAGGTGCAAAATAGCAAATTATAAAAAATGAGTTTTAGTTGTAAAGTTACAAGAAAATATATTTTTAGCAAGAGAAAGGGTGAGGAATAAACATGGAAAATAATAAATATTTATTAGTAATGATGGCAGCAAAAAGAGCAAAAGAGTTAAAGAAAGGGGCCAAACCTTTGGTGGAATCCAAACATAGAAAGCCTACTGTAATTGCTCTGGAAGAGATAAAAGCAGGAAAAGTGTACCTTAAAGAGAAAGAAGAGCCTCTAAAGGCGGAAGATGTATTTCATGATGACGAGGGATCTCTAAAAGTCGAAGAACCTGAAAAACCTGAAGACACCTCCAGTGACACTGAAGAACCTGAAAAATCTGAAGAATTATTTGATGAAGATGAAAAACCTGCAAAAATTGACGAGATATTTAATGAAGATGGAGAATATGAAAAGTCCGAAGGCTAATTAATAGTATACCCCCACATTAATCCTCCCCCTGAAAGGGGGAGGATGATACGGGGAGCGATGGATTCTCATTTTCATAGG
>DAOUWX010000069.1 GCA_030666935.1 Atribacterota bacterium
ATGGGGCATTTGCTTTCTCCCATGCATCTGTGCCTGGTAGTAACTAGTGATTATTTTAAGGGAGATGTGGGGAAAATATATAAAATGTTAATTTTGCCTGTAATAATCATTGCTTTAAGCGCTCTTATTCTGGTAATAGTTAGAACATAGTAAAGAAATATTTATAAATGATTATACAGATTATAAACGGAAGGAGGAGTGAACATGAGAAAATCACCCAAAGAGATAGAGATAGAAAATGAAATATTGGCAATGTTAAGCGGAAAGTCGGCCATGGCAGCTTCTTTAATTTTTAATGATGAAGAAGCACAGGCTTTACGGAATTACGCCAATACAGTATCTATAAAAAGATTGGGTTATAATGATCATGGCCCGGTGCATATGAATAAAACAGCAGTAAATGCTTTGATTATGTTTGATATATTAAGTGAAAGCGGAATTAAATTTAACCTGGAAGAAGAAAAAATTGGCACCGCAGAAGATAGTAAAGTGGCGGTATTAATATCATCTTTGTTACACGATATCGGTATGTCAGTGGGTCGGGAAAATCATGAACTGTTGGGAACCGTTTTTGCTACGCCGATTATCGAGAGGACCTTAACCAGGGTTTATGATAAAGATATTGAAAAGAAAACCATTGTTCATTCTCTGATTATCGAAGGTATTGCAGGACATATGGCCACTCAGGATATCCATTCTCTGGAAGCCGGGCTGGTATCAATCGGAGACGGTTGTGATATGGAAAAGGGCAGGGCACGGATTATTTTTCTCTTATCCCGTACCCCTAAAGTGGGAGATATTCATAAATATTCTGCTAATTCTATTGAAAAAGTAGAGATTATCGAAGGAGAAGAAAAACCGATTAGAATAGTTGTAGAGATGACCGAGTCGGTCGGTTTTTTCCAGATAGAAGAAGTTCTCTTCCCGAAAGTTTTAGCTAATCCGGCAAAACCCTACGTAGAGCTTTATGGCAAAGTAACAGGAGAAGAGATGCGGCGCTATTTGTAGGATAGTATCGAGTATCGAGTATATAGTATATTGTGAGGAAGAAGAAGGAAGCAAGGAGTTAAATTCGTATTGCGTATCACGTATTGCGTGAGAAAAGTTACCCTATTGGCCAGTTAATTATGTAATGTGTAACGAGTAACAAGGAAACTGTTTTTGAAAATTCAGAAAATAACCTTATTGCTCATTACAAATTACCTATCACTGTATTTCTATACGCTAAACTCTGTACGCTCCACGCCATGTTTATTTACTAACGACTAATTTAATTGATAAATCGGCTAATCAGTGAATTGACACTAACTGGTAAACCGGGTAACCGGATAACTGGCAAACTAATTTGGAGAGAGAATATGGAAAATCAAAACCTTTATTATCAAAGTACCCGAGGAAGCAAGAAGAGAATCTTATCCGCACAGGCAATCATTAAAGGCATTGCCGATGATGGGGGGTTGTTTGTTCCCGAGACGATTCCCCAGATAAACAGGGATTTATTCAAATTAAAAAATGTTGACTATAAAGAATTAGCCTTTTTGACAATGAAGGAATTTTTAACCGATTACCGTCAAGATGAGTTAAAAGATTGTATAAATAAAGCCTATGACAATAAGTTTGATACCGAGATCATTGCTCCCCTCAGTAAAAAGATGGGAGTATATTTTTTAGAACTTTATCACGGCCTGACCCTGGCTTTTAAAGATATGGCCTTATCCCTGCTCCCCCATCTTTTAAAAAAAGCTGCCCGGAAATTAAATTTTAACCGGGAAATAGTTATTTTAACCGCTACCTCTGGTGATACCGGGAAAGCTGCCCTTCAGGGCTTTGCTAATGTAGAAGGGACCAAAATAATAGTATTTTTCCCTTATAAAGGAGTCAGCAAGATACAAGAAAGGCAGATGCTCACCCAGGAGGGGGCAAACACTTATGTTATAGGCCTAAAAGGAAATTTTGATGATGCCCAGAGAGAGGTAAAGGAGATATTCGAAGACCCCGTCTTCAATAAAAAGATAGGAGAGAAAAACTATGTCTTTTCTTCGGCAAATTCTATAAATATAGGCCGCCTAATTCCCCAGATAGCATATTACTTTTATGCTTATTTGAATATGTTAGCTGAGGGCGAAATTAAAGACGGTGAAAAGATAAATATAGCTGTTCCTACCGGTAACTTCGGAGATATTCTAGCGGCTTACTACGCTAAAGAGATGGGACTTCCGGTTAACAAATTAATCTGTGCTTCCAATGAAAATAAGGTGCTGGCAGATTTTTTTGAGACCGGAGTCTATGATAAACGAAGAGAACTAATTATGACCATTTCTCCCTCGATGGATATCCTGGTATCCAGTAATCTAGAAAGATTACTATGGGCGATAAGCGAAAGGGAGGCCCAAAAGGTAAAGGAGTTAATGAATTCTTTAAAAGAGAAGGGTTATTACCGGATAGATCCCCAAATAAAGAAAAAATTAAGGGATTTCTATGGCGGCTTTGCCCCCCAGGAAGAATCCCGTCAATGTATAAAAGAGATATTCGAGGAGTCGAAATATTTAATAGACCCTCATACAGCAGTAGCGTATACAGTGTATAAAAAATATATCAAAGAAACCGGGGATAAGACCAGGACAGTTATTGTTGCCACCGCCAGTCCTTTTAAATTTACTAAAAGTGTGATGGAATCAATAGATAGCCGGTACAAAAAATATAATGATTTTGAATTAATAGAGAAGATGTCCGATTTAGCCCAGACCCCCATTCCTCCGGGGATAAAGGATATTAAAAAAAAACCAATTCGGCATAGAATGGTTTGCGAAAAAGGGGAAATGAGGACAAAGATAGCTGAGATTCTAGATTTATAGAGAGGAGAACTAAGATGAAAATATCTTTTCTAGGTGCTGCCAAAATAGTTACCGGGTCTAACTTCTTAATTGAAACCAAGAATACTAAATTTTTAATAGATTGTGGAATGTTTCAGGGAAGCAAACCGATTAACCGGATGAACTACGAACCCTTCAGCTTTAATCCTAAAGAGATAGATTTCATGGTTCTATCTCATGCCCATATAGACCATAGCGGAAGAATACCTAAATTGATAAAGGAAGGCTTTAAAGGGGACATATATTCTACTAAAGCAACCGCCGATTTATGTTCCATCATGCTCCCGGATAGCGGACATATTCAGGAGATGGAAAACGAATGGGACAACCGGAAGAGAAGAAGGTCAGGAGAAAAGTTGAGAGAACCTCTTTATACCGTAAAAGAGGCGGAAGAGAGCCTGAGATATTTTAAGTCGGTTTTATATGACCAGAAAATAGAACTAAACGAAGAAGTTACTTTAAGATTTAGAGATGGCGGGCACATATTGGGGTCCTCTATAATTGAGTTGTGGATAAAAGAAGATAACAGGGAAACCAAGTTGGTATTTTCGGGAGATTTGGGGAGGAAGGACAGGCCTATTTTAAAAGACCCTTACCTTATCGATGAAGCAGATTATCTGATTATGGAATCGACTTACGGAAATAGACTGCACTCCCCTTCAGAAGATGATACCAAAAAACTAATCTCTATTATAAATACTACCGTAAAAAGAGGCGGAAATGTGGTAATTCCTTCTTTTGCAGTGGAAAGAGCCCAGGATATAATCTATGAGTTAAACAAATATTATACTAAATATACCAAAACTGAAGACCAGGATTTTTTAAGTGTGCCGGTTTATGTGGATAGTCCGCTAACCGTATCAGCAACAGAGATATTTTTGAGAAATCCGGACTGTTTTGATGAAGATACTCTAAACCTCATAAAAATAGGGAATAACCCCCTTGATTTTCATAATTTGAAATTTACCCGTACAGTGGAGGAGTCCAGACAATTAAATATTTCCAAAGAGAGTAAAGTAATAATTTCAGCCAGCGGGATGTGCACTGCAGGGAGAATAAAACACCACCTGAAACATAATCTGTGGAGAAAAGAATCCACTATTGTATTTGTCGGCTATCAAGCCAACGGTACTTTAGGCAGAAGGATAAAAGAAGGCGAAAAAGTGGTCAAAATATTTGGGGAAGAAATCCAGGTAAATGCTGAAATATGCTCTTTGGAGGGTTTTTCGGGGCATGCCGACCGGGAAGGGATAATACAGTGGATAAAAAGCTTTAAAAACAAACCCCAAAAAATATTTGTGGTCCACGGAGAAGAGGAAGCAACTGAAGAAATTTCCAGGAAAATTGAAGAGGAATTAAATATTGTAACCCATATCCCGGAATTAGGAGAAAGTTTGTCTATTGAAGGAGAAAATATTTTGCCGAGAGGAAGAGTAAAAATAGATAGAAGGAGTAAAGAACTTAGAGAGATGGAGGAAAATATCGAAAAACTAAAATCAATATTCTTACCAACGTTCCAGAGATTGGGATACAAGACTAATGGCAGTACTGATAGCGAAGAATTAAACAATATAAAAAATAAATTGATTGAGATACAAAAAAATATATTAGATTTAAATATGATAATTACCGAGAGGAAGGACAAAAAGGGAAATAAAAAATAAAATTATTTAAGTAGGGGCGTATTGCAACACGCCCCTTGATAAAAGCTAAAGGTTAAAGCATTTTCGCTTCCTTAGCTGGATTGGGGTAAGTAAATTAAAGAATAGGATCAAGTTTTTCTTGTAACTTTTCTTTAGGCATTACTCCTACTGTTCGGCCAACTTCCTCGCCTTCCTTAAAGACGATTAGGGTAGGTATGCCCTGGATGCCATATTGGGCTGCAATGTTCTGGTTCTTATCGGTATTTAGTCTGCACACCTTGAGTTTACCCACATTTTCCTCGGCTAATTTTTCAATGATTGGTTCTAACATCCGGCAAGGCATACACCAAGGAGCCCAAAAATCTACCAATGTAGGGATGGTAGATTCCAAAACTTCCTGCTTGAAGTTATTTCCATTTACTTCTACTTCTAATGATTTACTGTTTCCCATCGATTCTTTCCTCCTTTATTTTTATTCTTGATGAAAAGTTTTAGTAACCAACTCTAAACCTTCTTTTATTAAGTCAAATTCTTTTGTTGATAATTTTTCCCTGATTCTTTTTTCGCAATTATTTCTCTCTCGCTCGATATCATCTTTAATTTTCGCTCCTTTGGAGGAAAGAGATAAAACGAAAGATCTCCTGTCTTCCGGGTTGGTCGTTCTTACCAGTAATTTTTTTCTAACCAGACTATCAATTATCCGACTACCCCGGGAAGGAGATAGACCCATCTTTTTAGATAAAACATTACAGGTTATTTTTTCTGTTGTCTTAATTTCCATAACTGCCTTGTATTCTGCCAAAGAGACATTGCAAAGAGCTCTAATTTGTTTTTCATTTACCAGGCAATCTTTTTTTATTTCGATTATCAGGTCTACCAGTTTTTTCTCCATCTTATTATCAACCTCTGTGTCATTAGCAATATTTGCTATTAGCAATTATAAAGTATAAAAAATTATTTGTCAAGTATTTTTTAAAAAATATTTAATTTTTTAAATTTTGCTCTTAAGGAGGGCGATTTTAAAGAAGGCAAATACCAAAGATTCGTTTTTGGTATGGTATTATATACAGTAAGCATGATGTGGTAAAATAAACAACGGTAATCAGCATCGCGTATAAAATACAGTAACAAGTAATATGTAATAAGTAATGAGATTAAATTACAGAAATTATAAAAACAGGTGCTCATTACATGTTGTACATTACATCCCTTGTTGGTTGGTTAGTTACCTGGTTACCTAGTTGAGAAAAAATAATAAGGATAATTATTTTTTCTAATTACCCCACCAAAGTTTTTACAAACACATTAATATACTTAAATATTATATTTGAAAATATAGTAAAATTAATATTTTGCCGGAGGGTAAAATGAAAGATAAGCCAGTGCGGTTAGAAGAAGATTATGAACTGATTATAAGCAGTTATTCCCATCAGGGAGAAGGGATAGGAAGGATTGATAATTTTACCGTCTTTATACCCGGGGCAATTCTTGGGGAAAGAGTGAAGGTAAAAATTAAGGAAGTAAAAAAGAATTTTGCCCGCGGTCAATTAGAAGAAGTTATTTTGGCCTCTCCCCATAGAATAAAACCTCTCTGCCCCGTTTATTCCCTCTGCGGAGGTTGTCACTTGCAGCATATGGCTTACGAAAAACAGTTAGAAATGAAACAGGATATAATAGAGAATGCTTTGGAAAGGATAGGTAATCAAAACATCAAAGCCTTGCCCACCATAGGGATGAAAGATCCCTGGCGTTATCGCAATAAAGGTTATTTTCAGGTGAACCGGAAAAAGGGGAGGGTGCAATTAGGGTTTTATAAAGCAGGCACTTATGATTTTGTACCGGCCGGCGGATGCCTTCTATTCAGTCTGCAAATTAATAAATTGGTTGGCTATTTAGAAGACCAATTAAGTTTACAAAAAGTTGTGGCGTATAATAATAAGACAAGAGAAGGAAACTTAAGAAATATATTAATCAGAGAAAACAAAAGCACTGCTGAAATAATGTTAGTTTTCATTACCAAAGAAGACATCTTGGGATTTGACCAAAATATTTTAAATGATCTATTCAGAACATTCCCTCAAGTGGTCTCTATTTATCAAAATATTAACAGGAGCCCTAAAGCGGTTTTGTTGGGGAAAAACTTCAGGCTTCTAAAAGGGGAACCTGATTTGGAAGATGCCATTGGCCCGTTTAAATTTAAAATATCGCCTCAATCTTTTTTCCAGGTTAACGTGGAGCAGGCGGAAATATTAAATGAAAAAGTATTAGAGTATGCAAATTTAAGCGGAGAAGAGACGGTTATCGATTCTTACTGTGGAACGGCGGCTATTTCTATCTATGCGGCCAAGCAGGCCAAAAAGGTGTATGGCATCGAAGTAGAAAAAAGCGCTGTCAGGGATGCCAAAATTAATTGTGAATTAAACGGAATTTCTAATTTAAAATTATTTAGCGGAAAAGCAGAAGAGTGGCTCTATAGATGGAGGAGAAGCGGCGAAGAAGTTCATCTTGTCATAGTGGACCCGCCCCGCAGGGGCTGTTCTTCAAAGGTTTTAAAGGAGGTTATAAAGATTAAACCAAAAAAAATTATATATGTGTCCTGTAATCCGGCTACTTTAGCCCGTGATTTAAAATATCTCACCAAAGATGATGATTATAAATTGAAAAAAGTTTTGCCCGTAGATATGTTCCCTCAGACGGGTCACGTAGAATGCATAGCATATTTAGAAAGATGATTAATTATTTTTTCTCCCAGGAAGCTATTTCTTTAAGGTGCTCTATTATGGGCAGATGTTGGGTGCAAAGTTCTTCGCATTTTCCGCACTCGATACATTCATTTGCTCTTGCCCCATGGCTTTCTGTTATGCCATACAAATAACTTTTCTTTTTCATCTCTTTATCGCTGCTGCCAAATATCTGTTTTTCATTGTAAAGCTGCATATAAGAAGGCACTGGAATGTTCTGGGGGCATTTATCACAGTAGCCGCAACCAGTACAAGCTGAATTCATATTTTCCCCAATTTGTTTTCTTATTCTTTCTAAATCTTTATCATTAAAAGGCGGGGCTTCATCGGCCACGCGGCAAGCCATATCTATATGTTCACGGGTGGTAAAACCATTAAGCACTACTGATATTTGTGGACAGGATATCAAGAATCGCAAAGCTGCTTCTGTGGGAGTTTCTCCTTTTGAGGCTAAAAAAGAAAGCTCTTTTTCATGAGTGGGTATGGCTCCTCCGAATAACGGATTCATGGCAATCACGCCATAACCTCTTTTATAGGCGGCCATAACTCCGTCCCAGCGATAAGGGAAATTTAAGATATTAATTCCTAATAGCACACCTTCCATTTTACCATCTTCCAAGATGTGTTTAATTTCTGATCCCGGTTGATGAGAAGAAAAGACAATATGGTCGATCAATCCTTCCTTTTTACATTCCAGGAGACCTTCATACTGTCCCCCGGGTTTCATGGATAGTTCATAATGTTCCATCTTAAAAAGGCTCCAGATATGGTAAAAATGAATTTTAGGGAGACCCAGTCGATTTAAAGATTTTTTTACCGCTTCTTTTGCTTTTTTGGCAGTATTAAACTCGTTAGGATTGCCTTTGGTAGAAACATAGAAGTCTTTAGGCATATTCTTGAAGGCAATACCGAAAATATCCTCACTCTGGTCTTTGCAGTAATGAGGGGCGGTATCGAAATAGTTGATTCCTTTAGCATTTGCATAACGAAGAAGTTCGGCATTTTCCTCTTTACTCTTGGAAAGATCGAATCGCATTCCACCGAAACCTACTGCAGAAACCTTTTTCCCGGTCTTTCCATATTCCTTATAAATCATATTTCTCCCTTTTTGCCTTTATGTTTTGAAAAAATTTTACCATCTTCTCTTAATAATTTCAAAGAAATATTGTTCGTTGTCCAAGACGTACTATACAATTTTTAAAAAGTAAAAACCACAGCAAGGCAATTGTTAGTGTAAACTTTAGTGGGGTAGCTAGATAGAAAGAAGAATACTATTTTTTCTGTCTTCTTTCTTCTTTTCTA
>DAOUWX010000102.1 GCA_030666935.1 Atribacterota bacterium
ATGATTACGCAGATTAAGATTAGATTACACGGATTTTATGATATCAGTTCACCAATTAAGTTATCTATTTTAATTCCTTTTTGTTCTTTGGTTTGCATATTGCGGAGAATCACCATATTTTTAGATAGTTCTTCTTCACCAACTATTACCGTATATCTTGCTCCTATTTTATTGGCTATCCTCATTTGTGATTTTAAGCTCCCTTCGGAATAATCCATATCAGCAGATAAACCGGCATTTCTTATTTTTTGCAATAATCTAAAAGCTGTATCTTTATTCTTTTCATTAACCTTAGCCACAAATATATCTAATCTCTTTTCCACAGGCCATTCGATTTTTTGTTGATCTATAGCAATAATCATTCTTTCAATCCCCGCGGCAAATCCTACTGCTGGAGTCGGTTTTCCACCCAACTCTTCAACTAAATCGTCATATCTACCGCCACCGCCAATAGCATTTTGAGCTCCCAATCCTACCGAAATTATTTCAAAAGCAGTTTTGGTATAATAATCTAATCCCCTTACTAACCGAGGGTCTTCATGAAATATTATTTTTTGATCATAAAGATATAATTTAACTTGTGCAAAATGCGATTCGCAATCCTGACAAAGATTTTCAATAATTACCGGAGCTGACTCTGTAATTTTTTTACAGCTATCTTTTTTACAATCCAAAACTCTTAAGGGATTTTTATTATACCTTTCTTTGCATTCAGAACAGAGAAAATCCTTTTTATCCTTTAGATATTTTTTTAATTTTTGGATATAATCAACTCTGCATTTTTTACAACCAACGCTATTTATTAATATTTCAAGATTTTTTAAACCTAATTTTTTGTAAACATCTAAAACAGTAATGATAACTTCAGCATCTGCAGCAGGAGATTTAGTTCCGATAACTTCAATTCCAAATTGATTAAACTGACGAAATCTGCCTGCCTGTGGTTTTTCACATCTGAACATTGAACCAAGATAAAATAATTTAATTACTTTAGAAGTTCTATCCATTCCATTTTCTAAATAAGCCCTGATCACCGGTGCGGTTCCTTCAGGCCGCAAAGTAAGGCTTCTACCCTTTCTATCGGGAAAAGTAAACATTTCTTTAGTCACTATATCAGTTGATTCACCTATTCCCCGGACAAAAAGGTCAGTATATTCGAAGAACGGAGTTCTTATTTCTTTATATCCATATTTATTCAGTATCTCTTTTATTATATCTTCGACATAATACCATTTTGAAATATCCTCTGGTAATATATCCTGTGTTCCTTTGGGGACTTTAATAAACAATATTTTCCTCTCCCTTTTTCTTCTAATAATTATATTGATGTTCCATAAATGCTTTTTTGTTAATAGCCTTTTTTATAGCATCTTCACGACTAATTTTGTCTTCCATAACCAAATCTTTCAATGACTGATCCAAGCTTTGCATGCCATCTTTTTTACTAATCTGTATAGTAGAAGGAATTTGATGACTTTTTCCTTCTCTTATCAGGTTTCTAATTGCCGGATTAGCTAACATTATTTCTAAGGCAGCAACCCTGCCTGCCTCATCTAAAGTAGGTAATAAAGTTTGGGCAATAATTCCCTGTAAAGAACCAGCAAGCTGCATTCGTACCTGGTTTTGTTGATGTGGGGGGAATACGTCTATTATTCTTTCTACGGTTTCTGCTGCACTAATTGTATGTAGAGTAGAAAATACTAAGTGCCCGGTTTCAGCTGCGGTCAAAGCCATAGAAATAGTCTCCAGGTCTCTCATTTCACCCACTAAGATCACATCGGGATCTTCTCTTAAGGCATTACGTAGAGCAGAGGCAAACGATTTAGTATGAGAGCCTATCTCTCTTTGAGAAACAAGACAATTTTTGTGTGGATGAATAAATTCTATGGGATCCTCAATAGTAATTATATTAACGTATTTTTTCTTATTTATAATATCTATTAAAGCAGCAATAGTAGTGGATTTCCCACTTCCTGTGGGCCCGGTAACCAATACCAACCCTCTATCTTTTTCGGTAAAATCTGAAAGAATTGAAGGTAAACCTAATTCAGAAAGGGTCTTTATTTTCTCAGGTATTAATCTAAAAGCAGCTCCTTCTCCACGACGATGCTTGAATACATTTATCCTAAAACGAGCTACATTAGTTAACTCATAAGATAGATCTAATTCACCATATTTTACAAAATCATTTTTTTGTTTTTCATTTAAAATACTATATATCATTTCGTGAGTAATTTCCGGGGTTAATTCCGGTAAATCCATTTTTATTAATTTTCCATTTATACGAAGAACAGGGGGTATCCCTACATTAAGGTGTAAATCAGAAGCATCTTTTTCTTTGGTTATATTTAATAATTCTTTTATTTCCATATCTAACCTCTCCTTTGTTTTTTAATTAATATTAGATACATCTAACAAAATCATAAATTATCTTTATGGTGAAATATTTGATCAATTGTTTCATCGATATTTTCAAAAGAAGCCAGGACAAATTTTAGTTTTCTTTTAGTGACCTCTTTAATCATTTCGATAGCTTCTTCGTCTGTGGGGTCAGCCATGGCAATAACTAATTCATTATTTAACTCCATTATAGGTATTGCTTTAAATTTTCTAAGAGTATCTTCTGAAATATTCTTGGATAATTGAATGTCAATGTTACCAATGTTTACCTGAACATAAGGAAGGCTTAACTGTTTTCCCAAAACCCAATTTATTTCATCCTGTGTAACCCTTCCCAGGTCAATCAATATTTTTCCTATTCTTTTTTCACTATTTTTTTTAATTTTTAATCCTTCCTCTAATTGCTCCTGAGTAATAATCTTATAGTGTACTAATATTTCTCCTAATTTTTGAGAGTACTTCTTCTTTTCTTGCTCTTCTTTCATTTTAATATTCCTCCTTTTTATCACATTACTACACTTATTGTATTCACGAATCTATAAAACAAATTTTTAATTTATTGATTTCGTTCTACCTTACTATATTATTAAAAAATCCCTGATAATACTTCTATTAAATATTATCAGGGACGAGAATTGCTCGCGGTGCCACCCTGTTTGAATGGTAATTTATCCATCCCGCTTAACAGCCGATAACGCAGGCCATCCGATTAAGTTTACTATAATTTTTCAACTTAATTAGTTTATTTAGGGGTCTTTCGATTATATTCTCTTTTAATTCCTTAAAAAAAGCTAATCTACTCTCCTGTTTTCTATTTTTGAAAAATATTTTATTTTTAAAATTTAAGTAATTTTATATAATTTTATGTAAAAAGTCAAATCAGTATCGAGTATCGAGTTAGTAAAAGAAGCATCCAGCAAGTATTTAGTGTATAGCATTTAGTGCATAGCAAAGAAAAAAAGAAAAATAACTTAAGATTCAGAAAATAAAATCACAAAAATTTTACGAATCTCATATATTCTTATATATCAAACAATGTTAAAAAGTTTTGAATTTTAAATTATGGTTTTTCGCTTTTAGTTTTAAATTTTTAGTTTCACTAAAGTTTATGTTAACCTCGATAACTTCCGCGGGTTTCCATAAAAACTTTTTTGTCTATTGCTTTTTTAATAGCTTCTTCTCGACTGATTTTACCTTCTACCAGTAATTCTTTTAAAGTTTGGTCTAAACTTATCATGCCATCTTTCCTGCCCATCTGAACAATTGCAGGCATTTGATAAGTTTTTTCTTCCCTTATAATATTCCTAATTGCCGGGGTGGCAATCATCAATTCAAGAGCCGGAACTCTTCCCTCTTCATCTATGGTAGGTATTAAGGTTTGCGCAACAATGCCTAAAAGAGATTCGGCAACTTGCATTCTAATTTGATTCTGTTGATGTGGGGGAAATACATTTATTATTCTTTCTACGGTTTCGGCTGCGCTATTAGTATGAAGAGTAGAAAACACTAAATGTCCAGTTTCAGCCGCAGTTACCGCCATAGAGATTGTTTCAAGATCCCTCATTTCTCCCACTAATATTACATCAGGGTCTTCTCTTAAGGCACTTCGCAAAGCATAAGCAAAAGAATCAGTATGAATTCCTACTTCTCTCTGGTCTATAACGCAGTTTTTATGATTATGGATGAATTCAATAGGGTCTTCAATAGTTATAATATGTTCATATCTTTCCTTGTTTATAATGTCTATCAAAGAAGCAATGGTGGTTGTTTTTCCACTTCCGGTAGGACCGGTAACCAATACAAAACCCTTTGATTTTTTTGTAAAAATAGATAACTCTTCCGGTAAGCCTAATTGCGCAAGAGATTTTATTTTTTCTGGTATCAGTCTAAAGGCAGCTGCCTCACCTAATCGAGTTTTAAATATATTAATTCTAAATCTTGTCATATCTTCTAATCCAAATGAAAAGTCTAATTCACGAATTTTTTCATATTTGTCTTTTTGTTCATCATTAATTATGCTATAAATCATTTCGTGAACATCTCTCAAATTGAGCTCAGGTAAATCTAATTTTTTTAATTTGCCGTTTATACGTAGAATCGGGGGGACTCCAACCGTAATATGCAAATCCGAAGCATCCCTTTCTTTGGTGATTGCTAATAATTCTCTTATATTCATATAATTAAAATTTTCCTTTCTTTGATTATTTAAAATAAGAAAAGTTATACTTAAATTTATTTTTTATTTTATCAGAGATAACACTAACATGCAAAAAACCATAACAGTATCGAGTATGTAGTATCGAGTATCGAGTAAAGAAAGCAAAAGAAAATATAGAAAAAGTAGTATTTTTATTTCTAACTACCCCACTAAAGTTTACACTAACATACTAATTTGCCAATTAATTATATTAGTTATCTAGTTTGCAAGTGAATTGTAACCTTCCTGTTTTATTGTTTTTTGTTTACCTTGGGCACGATGCATCGTGCCCCTACTCTTGACTTCTGATTTTCTTCACGCGATACTCGATACTTCATAATTAATTCCATCTTATCTGCTGTCTTCTTTCTTCCTTCTGTTTTCTTTTCTTTACTATATACTATATGCTCGATACTTGATACTATTTTAGTTCTGCCTATTCTTTTAGTATCTCGGCTTTATCAGTCTTTTCCCAGGTAAAATCTTCATCTTCCCTTCCAAAATGACCATATGCAGCAGTCTTTTTATAAATAGGTCTTCTCAGTTTTAAGTGTCTTATTATTGCTTCCGGACGTAAATCAAAATTCTTCTTGATTAATTCTAATATTTTCGATTGAGGAATTTTTTCTGTTCCAAAAGTATCTATCATAATAGATAGAGGATGAGCCACTCCTATAGCATAAGCAATTTGTATTTCACATTTATCAGTCAATCCGGCAGCTACAACATTTTTTGCGATATACCTTGCCATATAACTACCTGACCTGTCTACTTTAGTGGGGTCTTTTCCAGAGAAACATCCTCCTCCATGACTTCCTAATCCTCCATAAGTATCTACAATTATTTTTCTGCCGGTTAAACCGGCATCTGCTTGAGGGCCACCTATAGCAAATCTTCCGGTAGCGTTAATAAAATATTTAGTATTTTCATCAAGATATTTTTGGGGAATAACGTAATTAATAACTTTTTCTTTAATATCTTTTTGTATAGTTTCATAGGAAATATCAGGGTGATGTTGAGCTGCAATTACTACCGCCTCTACTCTCTTTGGGTCCCCATTCTCATATTCAACTGTAACTTGTGATTTGCCATCAGGTCTAAGATAAGGAATTATCTTTTTTCTTCTTGCTTCTGCCAATCGATAAGTTAATTTATGAGCTAATATTATAGGAAGAGGCATCAGTTCGGGAGTTTCTCTGCAAGCATAACCGAACATCATTCCCTGATCACCTGCCCCGGTAGTTTCTAAATCATTCTTTTCTTTTCCAATTTCTTTTACTCCCAGTGACTTGCTCACTCCCCGATCTATATCCTTTGATTGTTCATCAATAGAGGTTAATACTGCACAAGTATCGCCATCAAATCCAAATTTTGCCCTGGTGTAACCTATGTCTCGGATAGTTTGACGTACTATTTTAGGAATATCTACATAACAAGAAGTGGTGATCTGTCCGGCGACCATAACTAATCCGGTAGCTACTAAAGTTTCCACTGCTACTCTTCCATAAGGATCTTTTTTGTAGATACCGTCCAGTATAGCATCAGATATTTGATCAGCAACCTTATCCGGATGTCCTTCAGTAACTGATTCAGAAGTAAATAAATATTTGTTCTTCAAATCTAACATCTCCTTTTTTAATTCTAAATTAAAAAACCTCTTCAATGCCGAAGAGGTAATTTTTTTATCTTATCTCTCGGAATTGTAATTCCGCGGGAATTAGCACCGGCATAATGCCTTTGAAAATGACATTATAGGTTGCTGGGCTTCTCAGGGTCCGTCCCTCCACCAACTCTTGATAAGAGTATATTATTTTTACTTTGTTAAAATACCATAGTTAAAATCTAATGTCAAGCTCTACAGCGTGGAGCGTATAGCATTTAGCGTAGAACCTATAGTAAAGAAAAAAGAAAATAAAAGATAGAAAAAAGCCCTCAAGAAATATTATATAATCGTAGGATAGGCGTCTCGCCTGTCAATTAATC
>DAOUWX010000095.1 GCA_030666935.1 Atribacterota bacterium
CTGAAGAACTAAAATCTTTTATTAATACCTATTTTGAAACAAGGCATAAATTAGAAGAAAAAATTGAAGGTTCGGACCTTGAAAAAATCAAAAGCAAGAAATCGCTCAAAGCTTTAATTGAGAAATTAGAAGAAATACAAACTCTTTTATGGGAAAAACAAAAAAAATTAAAGGCCAATGCTTTAAATGATGAAAAGATAGAAGAAACAAGAAAAGAAATTAACGACTTGACCGCTGAGATTGAAAAGTTTAATAGAGAGATTTCTCAAAGAACTTTGGGCGGGCAGATATATTTAGTCTTAAATGATGAAGAGATAACCGAACAATTTAAGAAATTCTGGTTAGATGGCAAAGTGATAAAAGAAATTGATTATCCTATTTTCTTTGCGGTGAACCAAAAATCGCTTAAAGATAATAAAGGAGGATATAGATATAAAAGGGGGGTTAAAGGAGAATTTATTTTAGATAAACATGGGCGGGGTATAATTGACCATGATATAGATGAAATAGCCGAGGCTTTTGTAAAGTTTGCCAAAAAGCAGGATTTTGATTTCTGGGGGGCTTAAAAATATGGCCAGGATAAGTATTGTAAAATTATCAAAAATTGAAGGGGTTAAAAGGTTTGATGCAGGCCGTTACCGTACAAGCTTTCTTAAATTAGAGAAGGACCTGAAGAAAATTACTGTCATCAGAAAATTAGGATATCTTGTAGCAGAACCGGTTAGGACGGGACATATCTCGAGAGGTCGAGATATTTACCGGGGTGATATAAAAATTCATTTTTTAAAAACAGATAATTTGAGGGAAGGGGTAATTGATTTTGAAAATTCAGATTTCTTACCTGCCCGAAGCTTATCGGAGAGTGATTACTTAAAATTTAAAGATGTTACGGTAACCATTAGCGGAGCACACTATGATGTCATTGGCAGAGCGGCGATTTTCTTAGATTATCATCCACAATCAGTAACCAACCAAAATATCGCGGTCATAAAAACGGATGAGAATTTGCTCAATCCCTTCTATCTGACCATATTTTTAAACTCCAAATATGGCAAGGAACAGCTTTGGATGTTAAGCAGGCAAACCGGGCAGTTTAACTTAAGCTGTAGAGAAGTAGAAGAACTGCTAATTCCTCTACTTGATGTAGATTTTCAGCAGGAGATAGAGACACTTGCTAAAAATTTTTTTGATTTAATTGAAAAGGCAAAATCCCTTTACTCCCAGGCTGAAAAACTTCTTTTAGAAAAACTGGGACTAAAAGGTTTCCAGGCAAAATATGAACTTTCTTATACGGCTAATCTTTCTAAGGTGTTTGGAGTTCACCGTATAGATGCAGAGTATTTTCAGACCACTTATGATAGTTTTATGGAAGGTTTAAAAGAGCGTTCTGAGATAGCAAAACTTAAGGAATTTATACTCGACTTTCAAAAACTCAAATCTCCTTATGAGCCCAAGGTCGGAGATTTTCTCTTAACCAAAGATTTAATGCCAGTAATAGCTTATGTGGTAAAGGAACCCGTAGAAGGGATTGCCACCAGTAGTATTTCGATATTAAAGGTTAATGAAAATAAAATTAATAAAGAATATTTAGCTCTTTGTATTAATTCAATTATCGGGAAGCTGCAGATAAAAAGAGAAGGTGGAGGGTCGACAATTATCCACTGGAGACCCGAACAGATTAAAAATTTACAAGTTCCGATCCTTTATAAAAAAGTTCAAGAAGAAATCTCATCACTAATTGAGCAATCACATGAAACAAAACAGAGAGCAAGAGAATTATGGGAAGAAGCAAAAAGAAAAGTTGAAAGGGCAATTGAAAATGAAATTCGCAAATAGCCGCGAACATTGCTCTGTATTCCTTTGCTTCCTCAAAAGTGGCCAGAAGTTTGGATTCTAATTAAATTATCAAATTCTTATTGCCTCTAAAGGACTTGATCTGATATGAAGAGTAATAATAATTTAATGGCAAAGATATACGACCCTATTTTTTATTTACCTCTTAAGTCAATAAGAATTGCGGTAATGAATGAGCTTTTAAAATATAAAGAGAAAGTAATTTTAGATTTATGTTGCGGCACCGGGAATCAGCTTAACTTACTTTCAAAACACGGATTTAGAAACCTTTATTGTCTCGATATATCTGATTCAATGTTAGAAATTGCAAAAAGAAGTAATTCCTCTATAAAAATTTATAATGAGGATGCAACAAAAACAAGTTTTAAAAATAAATTATTCGATGTAGTAATTATTAGTTTTGCAATACACGAAAAAAATAGGAATACTCAACAAGCTCTTATAGATGAAGCATATAGAATTATAAAAAAAGATGGATTTATGCTTGTTGTTGATTATGTTTTTGATGATAAAACGACTAAATTTGGTAGAATAGTAATAAGTATGATTGAAGGAATCGCTGGTGGAGAGCATTATATAAATTTTAAAAGCTACATACAAAACGATGGGCTATTGAGTTTGATAGAAAAAGACAAATTTAAACTTGTAAAATATAATAGAATGTCGTTCGGGGCTGTAACTATATCAATATATCAAAAAATACCTCTCTTTTGATTTGGTTTTTAATCTTTATAACCGTCTACCTTTTTATTTATATTAGTTGAGGAGAAATATGATGAAGTATGACTTTGACGAGGTTATTGACCGCACTAATTATCATTCCGTAAAATGGGATGAATTGGAAACTATTTTTGGGGATATCCCCCAAGATGTGCTTCCCATGTGGGTTGCCGATATGGAGTTTAGGTCACCACAACCGGTAATTGAAGCCATAAAAAAAGCAAATGAACATGGTATTTATGGTTATACCTCCAGGCCATTATCCTATTATCAGGCAATAATTGATTGGATGGAAAAAAGACATAATTGGAAAATAAAAAAAGATTGGCTGGCTTTTAGTCCGGGGGTCGTTCCTGCTTTAAGTTTTATTATCAGAGCATTTTGTCAACCCGGTGATAAGGTTGTTGTTCAGCCACCGGTTTATTATCCCTTTTTTCGGGTAATAGAAAATAACGGCTGCCATGTAGTGAATAATCCCTTAAAACTTAGCAATAAAAAATATTTTATAGATTGGGAGGATTTAGAAAGAAAGGTTGATGACCCCAGAGTAAAGTTATTGATATTATGCAGTCCGCATAATCCGGTGGGGAGGGTGTGGCAGAAAGAAGAGCTTATTATACTGGGAGAAATTTGTTTAAAACACCATATTATCGTTGTTTCTGATGAAATCCATGCCGATATTTTATTTAAAGGATATATACATACACCCTTTGCTTCAATTTCACCGGCATTTGCTCACAATTCAATTACCTGCACTGCACCGAGCAAAACTTTTAATTTAGCAGGACTTCAAACTTCTTCTATTATAATCCCCAATAAAAAATATTATAAAATCTATGAAAATATCTTAGATAGTTCAGCCCTTAACGAGAACAATGTTTTTGGACTGGTAGCTTTAGAGGCGGCTTATAGAGATGGAGAAGAATGGCTTGAGCAATTGTTATCTTATTTAAATGAAAATCTAAAATTCTTGATGAAATATTTTAAAGAGAGGATTCCAAAAGTAAAAGTTATAAAACCGGAAGGAACTTATTTGGTTTGGCTGGATTGCCGACAATTAGGATTAAGCGTCAAAGATTTAAATAATTTTATGATTAAAAAAGCCAGAGTAGCCCTTGATGATGGTCATTGGTTTGGTACTGAAGGAAAGGGTTTCATGAGAATTAATATTGCCTGTCCCCGTTCTTTTCTTGAGGAAGGTCTAAAGAGAATAGAAGAAGCAGTTAATAGATTATAGCAAAAATGCACCAGGGGACGGTTCTCTGTCAGGTTTTTGCAGAAATATATTCGTACTTCATACAGATATAAATAAATTAGATAACATAATTTTAGGAGGTAAAATATGGACAAGCTGAACCAATTAGATTCAGACTCGCACGGGGAGAGGAAGATTAGGAAGTATATTATAACAAGGTGGAGCATCCCTTTTGCTGGGTTCTTGCTTGCTCTAATGGGAGGGTTTTCCTATGCATGGGGTGTTTTTATTATCCCTATGGAGGAAAGCTTTGGCTGGACGAAAGCGGAGGCTAATTTACCATTTACTGTTTTCGTGTTGGTATTTGCATTATTTATGATTCCTGCAGGAAGGCTGCAGGATAAGATTGGGCCAAGAAGAGTTTCCGCCTTTGGTGCAGTACTGTTTTTTGTATCCTACGGCTTGGCTGCATTGGTTGACCGCTTTCCTTATCCTTGGTGGTTGGTTATAACCTATAGCGTTATAGGTGGAATAGCCTGTGGGCTGACTTATGCTTGTGTTGCTCCACCTGCGAGAAAGTGGTTTCCAGATAAACCAGGGCTTGCCATTTCAGTTGGTGTGAGTGGCTTTGGATTGGCTGCTTTGGTCATCGCACCTCTCAAAGCAGAGTATTTAATCCCTACTTATGGAATAGAAGGAACCTTTTTTATTATTGCCATTATAACTTCGTTAGTATCTCTTTTTGCTGCCTGGCTGATAAGAAATCCCCCTGCCGGATGGACACCCCCAGGGTGGAAGGTTGATTATAAAGCAGAGAAGACAATAATGGTAAGACAAGAATCCGCACCAAAGGAGATGCTTAGGAACCCTATATTTATGATTATGTGGTCAGCAATGGCATTAGTATGCGCAGGAGGATTGATCTGCATCGGGCTCATCCCTTCCTATGGGAATTTAATCCTTGGTCTAACACCTGTAAAAGCCGCGCTGGCGATGTCCATTTTTGCTGGCTTTAATGGATTTGGTAGACCTGTGGCCGGACTTTTAGGTGATAGATTCGGAGCAGTACAAGTTATGATCGTCACCTATATTTTACAGACAATGACATTTCTCTTTTTTCATATCTTTGCAGTAACTTTACCGACATTATATATTGCATCGGCATTTCTGGGGTGGGGCTATGCCGTTACTCTGGCTCTCTTTCCTGCACTAACTTCTATATGTTTTGGTACCAAGCATCTGGGAGTTAACTATGGAATTCTAATTACAGCTTTTGGAATCGGCGGTCTCGCACCTGCAGTAGGCTCATGGCTGTTTGATATTACGGGAAGTTATACTTCAACATTTGTTTCCGCGGGGATAATGGCTGGAATAAGTGTGGTTTTATGTGTAGTTCTCAAAAAGAAGTACACGCTATCATAGGATTATGAGTTGATGAACAATTGGAATGTTTTATATGCCGATTTAATTGCAAGTATTAATATTCCACATGATTAACAATAGTTATATATTAAGGGGACACAAGTGTTATGAGAAGAAAAGATAAAGAAATAGTTGATAAAAAAGTAATGGTGTCTATTATTGATAAAGCAATTGTTTGCCGGGTAGCGATGTGCTGGCAAGATGAACCTTATGTGATACCAATGAATTTTGGTTATCGGGATAATTATATTTACCTGCATTCAGCCAGGGAAGGACGGAAGCTGGACATTCTTCGGAACAATAATAAGGTTTGTATAGAATTTGATGCTGATGTAGAACTGGTACAATCTCAGGAGGCATGTAAGACCAGTATGAAGTATAAGAGTGTCCTGATTTTTGGAAAAGCAGTTATTTTAAAAGATATTGCAGAAAAGAAAAGAGCTCTGGATATTATAACGCACCACTATTATTACCATAATTCTCCATCTGTATTTCATTACCCGGAGGATGCTTTGGAAAAAGTAATCATTATTAAAGTAAAAGTTGAAAATATGACCAGGAAGGAATCATTATAAAGAAAAAAATTGACACTTCAGGAATTTAATGGTAAATTATATAAAATTATTTTAAAGGAGACAAAAGAAGATGCTGGGGGATAAAAGCTTAATTATGTTTAACTTTAACTTTTATTTTTTCTTTAGAAGCGATGTTTATACCTTAGTATCTTAGAGATTTAAAAAAAGATACCATAGGCATAAACATCGAGTTATGCCTATGGTATCTTTATATGCATAGTAAAACATATAAAGGCTATAGGTTTTTTATTACCTATAGTCTTTTTTTATTTTATATCCGGGTTTATCTTGGAGGGGATAAAAATATTTAGAATAATGAGTAAAGGTTATGTTAATGAGAGGAATTAGGGCACAATAAAAACTACAAAAAAATAAAGGAGGAATAAAAATGGTAGTGGTAATGGATGGTCAAACCAGCGATGCTGATGTAGAAAAATTAGCCGATAAGTTAGAAAGTTTAGGGTTCGATATACAAAAAATAATAGGGGAAAGACGAATTGTTCTAGCTATTATTGGAGATACAAAAAATTTAGATTCTTTCCCTTTTTACGCATATACAGGGGTGAAGGAAGTTCTTCGAGTAGCAAAACCTTATAAATTAGCCAGCAGGGAGTTTAAAAGTACGAGTACTACCATTCAACAAAAGGGAGTAGTTATTGGAGGAAAAGAATTGATAGTAATGGCTGGACCTTGTGCGGTAGAGAGTGAAGAACAAATTTTTGAAATTGCCCATAAAATAAGTAAGTTGGGTATTAAAGTACTTCGGGGAGGAGCTTTTAAACCAAGGACTTCTCCTTATAGTTTTCAAGGTTTGGGTCTGGAAGGATTAAAATTAATGGCTCGTGCGGGGAGAGAGTATGGATTATTGATAATAACTGAGGTGATGTCTATAGAGCAGATTGATGTTATCGCTGAGTATGCAGATATTTTTCAAATCGGGGCTCGAAATATGCAAAACTTTATGTTGTTAAAAGAATTGGGACGAATAAAAAAAACAGTTATGTTAAAAAGGGGCATATCAGCAACTTTGGAAGAATTATTATTGTCTGCTGAATATATTTTATCTCAGGGAA
>DAOUWX010000194.1 GCA_030666935.1 Atribacterota bacterium
AACCCATATCCTCTATTAAAAGCACCGGTTAGACTATCAAAGTGGGCTAATTTTTCCATCTCTTCTTCCATTTGCTTTCTCTGTATAGCAGTGGCAACCTGGGAAGAGACGAATTCCATAAGTTGAATATCTTTTTTAGAAAAAAGATGGGGGCTGATATATCCTTGAACTACCATAGCCCCTATTATTTTATTTTTTATCTTTAAAGGAACCCCCAACCAGTGGGTATCAGCAGTTACTATACCTACAGATTCTAATTTTATATCTCCTTCATCCGCCATTTTCTCAATCTGTTTTTGATTGACCAGTAGAGATTGAACAGACCTTATAATATAAGCAGTTAAATTATTTGCCCGGCTTAACCTGCGAGTAGGGAAATCATTGTCTTTTTCATCTTTATGGTAAGGGAAAGACATTTCGTCTTTTTTGACATCAATTAAAGCAATAAAAAAATTAGTTGCATCTATAATATTATTTAATTCTCGATGAATTAGAAGGTAGAGCTGGTCAAGAGATATGTTAGAATTGGCTGCTTTAGAGATATTGTATAAGACTCCTTGTAGTTTCTCATTCTTTTTACGTTCAGTAATGTCACGAATATAAACAATGAGCCTGGGCTTTCCTCTTATATTTACAAGTTTAGAAGCGATTTCAGTGGGAAAGATAGTAGCGTCTTTCTTCTTATTTGTGCGAGGCATGAAAATACCGTGAGTGGTCTCTTTTTCGGTAATAATCCGGGGTAATTTTTTAGCAAATTCTTCAGGAACTAAATCACTAATGGTTAAGCCAATCATCTCTTTTTTGGTGTAACCAAACATCTTTGCCCCTACAGTATTACATTCAAGTATACGGCCTTCCGTTGTCTCCAAGAAAATAGCGTCAGTAGCCATTTCTACCAGAATTCGAAATTTTTCCTCGCTCCCCCGCAGGAACTCTTCGTCCTGTTTGAATTTAACGTATTCCTCTTGCAATTTTTTATTAGTGCCTGATTTCTCCAATTCAGTATTTCGTTGATGTAATTTCATTAATTTATTTGTGAGTTGTTCTTGGTTTTTTTCTTTCTCTTTCTTTTTCATTTATTATTAACACCTCTATAAAAAATAACATTAAATCATCTCTTATGTGAGAGCAATTAGTAACCTGTCTTATATAACATAATCCATAATATCTTGTATGTTTAATAATATTCTACAATACTTTTAAAAACCCTCTTTTTTAGAGTAAATTTATTAGAACTTTAAATATAGCTAACTTCAGGCTGTAACCAGTTTAGAAGTACAATGGGGGCAGCGCGTTGCCTTAATTGGAATATGAGACAGGCAATATGGGCAATCTTTAGTGGTTGGTTCCGGGGGCGGACTTTCTTCTTGGGCTTTTATTTTATTAACTACTCGAATGAGAAGAAACAGAGCAAAGGCAACTATGATGAAATTAACAATTGTATTCACAAATACACCATAATTTACGGTAACTGCTCCGGCTTCCTGAGCGCTGGCAAGAGAAGTATATGGTCCGGTAATCTTACCCTCTTTCAGAATTATAAAAAGATTGGCAAAATCCACTTTGCCTAATATCATACCGATAGGAGGCATGATGACATCAGAGACAAGTGATTTTACAATTACTCCAAAAGTTGTTCCTATAACAATTCCCACAGCCATATCAATTACATTTCCCCGCATGGCAAATTTTTTAAATTCCTTCCACATTTTCTATTCCTTCCTTTCCAGATATTTAAATAGCAATATCTACATTTTTAAATATTTCATAGATAAAAGAACTTCTCTAACATCTATGCTAAATTTATTTAAAAGACTTATTTATAAATAAGGATAAATTATTCTTTCCAAAATTTATCTGTGGTGAAGGAATCTTCAATATTGGAAAAAGGACAGACAGTGATACATTGAGAGCAGTCACTGGTGTTTTCCGCCCAGAACTCAAAACATTTTTCCGGGTTGATATAATACTTTTTTATACCCGGATTATTGGAAATAGTTTCACCTTTAAAATCCGGTTCCGGTTGAAAAGAAATTGCTTTAGTCTTGCAAATTTCAGCGCATTGATAACATCTTTTACAAAAATTAGAAAGTTTAGAAATAAAATTAAGGTTCGGTTCATCTGAAACTAAAGGTAAATCGGTAAAGATCTTACAAATCCTGACTCCCGAACCATATTCCGGAGTAACCAGCAAACCATTTCGACCTAATGCTCCCAGACCGGCATCAATAGCCAGAGGAATACTCAGAGCTGTATCATTACCGCATTGAACAGCCTGATAGCCTAAATTTCTGATAAACTCTCCCAGGCAGGAAATAATAAAAGCCATCTTGGAATAACCCAATCCGGTGGCAGCACAGGCAGGTAAAGCGGGAGTGGTGGATAACCCCGGAGAATCCATCTCTATAGCTACAACTATTGCCCGGTTAATACCCTGGGGTAAATTTACAGGATAAGAACCTAAAAATTGCCCATTGGATCTTTTACCTGCATTTTTATAGATCCATTTATCATTAATTTTAGTTATCCCCACCAGAGAGGCGCCGTAAAATCTTGCTACTTTTTTTACTTTGGCAGTAAATTCTACCGGGTTTTTAATCTGATATTTTTGTTCTCTTAATTTATAACCATACCAATCTTCCTCAAAGGAGGTATCACCTTCCCAGGAAAAGGCAAAGGAAAATCGATTATATATTGCCCATGATGCTTTCGAAAAGGCGTAATCGAAATGGGTGTAACCTTGATTATCTTCTTTTATATTCTTTAGCATATCATCGGCAAAATTATTTTGGTAAGTTTTCAGGTCTTTATCCCATAGATGGCGGCAAAACATTTCATTTTTTTGTTCAAATCTCCGATAAACATTATCATCGATTTCATAATAATCTTTTTTCATATACTACCTCTCCCTTTGAATTAGAGGGCAATTATTTGTATCGTTTTTAATAAATAAAAACTTTCCCTGTTTTTGTATCTTAAGTATGGATTAATATTGATTAGTTATTATCTTTTTTTCTTGCGATAATTGGTTCTATATGGATTGTAGCCTCAATATTCATTTCTTCTCTTATTTTATTTTCTAATTCCTCGGCAATACTGTGGGCATCTTCTAATCTCATATCTGCTGGTAATCTGATATGAAAGGTTAATTCTCTATTATCGCCATATTTGTGAGAATGGAGGTGATGTAATTTAACATCATAAGATACACTATTAGTTACGATTTTTCTAATCTCTGCTTCAAAATCCTTAGAAGGCTCTTCTCCGATTAAGGTGCTAACTGACTCTTTTAAAATGGTGTAAGTGGTATAAAATATAACTAAAGATACCGCAATACCCATAATGCTGTCCACCCACCAAAAATACTTTCCGGTAAAAATTCCCATTAAAACCAAAAAAGACACCAGGGCATCACTTCTATGATGCCAGCCATCTGCTATAAGTGACTGAGAATTAATTTTTTTTCCAGCACTTATAGAAAATTGAGCCAATCCCTCTTTTACTATCACCGAAATTATAAATACTATTATAGCTAAATTTCCGTAAACGGCTGATTGATGATTTATAAATCTCTGAATCGAGGCAATTAAAAAATTGACACCTACCATAGCTAATAATATCCCAATAATAACAGAACTAATTATCTCTGCCTGACCGTGACCATAAGGATGTTTTTCATCAGCGGGCTTGGATGAAACCTTGAAACCTATAATTACCACCAGGGAAGTGAGCGAGTCAGACAAGGTATGCCAGGCATCGGCAATTATAGCTATAGAAAAAGTCTTGATTCCTGTCCAGTATTTCAAGGCAAAAAGGAGGATATTCAGGATAATTGATATTGTCCCCACTAAGTACCCGGTAGAGATTTTGTATTTTTTTGTTATTTGTTTTTTCGGGTTAATTTTCATTCTTCTTTTTTATACCCACTCGGCAACATATTCTTTTAAATGTTTATTTTGATTTAATTGTATCAGACAATATCCTTTGTCTTTTTCATGAGAAAGAAGACTGTAAGAGGCAGTATCTAAATGAATCTTCCAAAAATAAGGTGAAGAAATATTCAGGCAGGCAGAGATAAGGGGTTTAAGTACTGCCCGATGGGAAACTACCGTCAAAACCTCTCCATTGTGCTGGGAAACTAAACTATCCAGACAGGCCTTGGCTCTTTTTTGGACATCATAAAGAGTCTCCATGTTTTTTACTCTGAGTTTTTCGGGATTATGTATCCAGAGTTCCCACTCCTC
>DAOUWX010000030.1 GCA_030666935.1 Atribacterota bacterium
ACAGGAATATTATATTTTTTAGCATATTCAATCTCTTCGTCCCGGGTAAATCCCCATTCTCGAGCCGGAGCAATTACCTGCAATTTAGGATTTAGAGCAGCAATAGATACTTCAAATCTCACCTGATCATTGCCCTTCCCTGTGCAGCCGTGCACAATAGCTTCTGCTTGTTCTTTTTCGGCAATCTCAACCATAATTTTGGAGATTAAGGGTCGAGAATAAGCGGTAGCTAAAGGATAGTTTGACTCATAAAGCGCGCCTGCTTGTAGACCTGGTAAGACATATTCCTTCGCAAATTCTTCTTTGGCATCAATAACATAAGACTTGCTCGCTCCAACTTTAAGGGCTTTTTCTTTTATATATTTTAAATCACCCTGTTGACCTACGTCAACCGCCACCGCAATTACTTCATCACAATAATTATCTTTTAACCATTTAATGGCTACAGAAGTATCCAGTCCCCCTGAATAAGCCAATACTACTTTTTTCATTTTTTTCATCTTTCTATACTCCTTTTAATTTTTTATTATTTTCTTTAAAAACAGAAATTTATATCCTCTAATATGATTATAGATTCCCGCCTCCGCGGGAATGACATTGTTACATTTTTTTAAAAATTTTATCTAATACTCCTATTAGATAATCTATTTCTTCTTCCTTTACAATTAACGGCGGTAAGAAGCGTAAAACATTCCCCGCTGTACAATTAATTAATACCCCCTCTTTTAAGCACTTTTTTACTACCTCAGGACCATCTTTTTTTATTTCTACTCCCACCATTAAGCCTAATACCCTTATTTCTTTGATATATTCAGGATATTTTTTCTTAAGCTCTTCTAATTTCTTTTTGAAATATTCTCCTTTCTTTTGGCATTTGGCTATCAAATTTTCTTCCTGCAATACCTTTAAATAAGCAATTGCTGCTGCACAGGCCACAGGGTTACCACCAAAAGTAGTTCCGTGATCACCGGGTTTGAAAGAAGAGGCTATTTTCTCTTTAGCAATCAAAGCTCCGATAGGTAATCCCCCTCCCAAGGATTTAGCAAGAGTTAAGATATCCGGTTCTACATTGTAATATTGGTAAGCAAATACTTTTCCGGTTCTTCCCAAGCCACATTGGATTTCATCAAAAATCAATAACATATCCTTTTTGTTGCATAACTCCCTTAATCCTTCTATAAATTCTTTACTGGCAATATTAATTCCGCCTTCACCCTGAATCGGTTCTACTATAATTGCTACTACCTGGTCATCAATTGCTTCTTTAACTGAATTAAGATCATTAAATATAGCTTGCTTAAATTTAGGTAAAAGGGGAAGATAATCTTTCTGACATTTATATTTCCCGGTTACTGCTAAAGTACCGATGGTTCTTCCGTGAAAAGAATTTTTCATATAAATTATTTTATGTTTATCTTTGTTTTGTTCTTTAAAATATTTAACTGCTAATTTGATTGCGCCTTCATTTACCTCTGCCCCGCTGTTAGCAAAAAACACTTTATCCCCACAAGAAAGCTTCACTAACATCTGAGCTAAAATTATCTGTGGTTCGCTATAATAAAGATTGGAACAATGAATTAATTTTTCTGCCTGATTTTTAATGGCCTGAACTAATTTAGGATGACTGTACCCCAGGGCATTTACTGCTATGCCACCGATAAAATCGTAGTATTGCTTCCCTTCCAGGTCCCATACCTTCATCCCTTCACTCTTGTCTAATACCATACCTGGCCTGCCATAAGTTTGCATTAAATATTTTTTTTCGCTTCCTATTAATTTTTTAGTTTTCATAATCTTTAGTCCTCCTTATTTAAAATTTATTAAGCGATTACACTGATTAAGGGATAATTTCTGTTCCTATTCCACTATCGGTAAACAACTCCAACAAAACAGAATGAGCACGCTTACCATTTAAAAAATGCACTTTATTCACTCCACCCTCTAAGGCTTGAATAGCTGAATCTACTTTAGGAATCATCCCTTTTTGAATCTTCCCGGATTTAATTAATCCCTTAGCTTGATCAATGGGTAAACTGCTAATTAAGGAAGTTGGATCTTCAAAATCTTTAAATATCCCATCCACATCGCTCAAATATATCAGTTTCTCTGCTTGCAGAGAAATAGCTATCTGGCCAGCTACTATGTCAGCATTGATGTTATATCTAATCCCTTCTTTATCCACTCCGATCGTAGCAATTACCGGGATATAATTTTTTTCCAGCAAAATTGTTAATATTTCGGGATTAATTTTTTCTACTTCTCCTACCAATCCCAACTCCGGAACTCGGTGTTTCTTAACCGTTAAAAGCTGAGCATCTTCCCCGCTCAGGCCGATACCTTTTACTCCATTTCCCGGACCTTCGGAAATACAGAAATTAATCTCTGCTACCAAACGAGTATTAATCTTACCGGTTAAAACCATTTCAGTTATCTCCATCGTCTCTTCATCGGTTACTCTTAATCCGTTAAGAAATTGGGGAATTTTGTTCCTCTTTTCCATTTCTATAGAGATCTCTGGCCCTCCGCCATGAATAATCACCGGCTTCATCCCCACATATTTTAATAAAATGATATCTTTTATAATCTGTTTTTCTAAATCTTTATCCTTCATGGCACTACCGCCGTATTTTATAACTACTATTTTGTTCCAAAATTTCTTAATATAAGGGAGAGCTTCTAAAAGAATTTCTCCGCGGTTATCTATATCTTTTTTCATTGTCTATAGCACTCCTTTCTTGTATTGGCCAATTGACCGATTCACTAATTTACCAATTATCGCAAAGGCGTATGCAATACACCCCTATTTTTCTTTTCGCTATTCTAACTAGTTAGCCAGATAACTAACTTACCAGCTAATTAAATACGCTCTATGTTTTCTTTGCTTATTACTCATTACACATTACTTATCACTGTACTAACTGTACTTGGTATTTATTTTTACATAATCATAAGTTAGGTCACATCCCCAGGCAGTAGCATTTACTTCTCCCATCTTAAGGTCAATTATAATTTTAACTTCATCAGAAGATCCTAAATATTCGTGTAACTTTTGTCGTGAAAACGTTAAAGGTTGGCCATCCTCTACTACCTTTTCTTTCAAATAAAGGTCGATTTTATCGGGGATAACCTCTGCCCCGGAGTATCCCACTGCCGCTAAAATCCTTCCCCAATTAGGGTCTTTCCCAAAAACTGCTGTTTTTACCAAAGGGGAATTAATTACCGCTTTGGCAACTTTTTTGGCCTCCCCGAAAGATATCGCGCCCTGAACTACTACTTCGATCATCTTGGTCGCTCCCTCTCCATCCCTAGCTATACACTTGGCTAAATATTCGGCTACATACTGTAATGCCTCTAAGAATTTATAATAATCAGCGTCTTTTTTATCGACCATTTTATTGCCAGCTAGACCATTGGCCATAACTAACACCATATCATTAGTGCTTGTATCTCCATCCACACTAATCATATTGAAGGTTTTTTTCACTACCTCTTGGAGAGCTTCTTGGAGTAACTCTCCTTTAATGGAAATATCGCTGGTGATAAATCCTAACATAGTTGCCATGTTGGGATGTATCATCCCTGAGCCTTTAGCCATCCCTCCGATTCTTATTTCTTCTCCCTTTAATTTAAAATTAATTGCGATTTCTTTCTTTTTGGTATCAGTAGTTAATATCGCTTCTGCCGCCTCCGTACTTCCTGAAGTACTCAGTTTAGAAATAGCTTCTTTCAAGCTATTCTCTATATTTTTCATTGGCAGAAATTCACCGATTTTCCCGGTAGAAGTGACCGCCACATACTTCTTATTAATCTTTAATCCCTCTGAAACATAATTTACTGTTTCCCAGGCATCTTTTAGCCCTCCTTCTCCGGTACAGGCATTGGCTATCCCACTATTTATCAATATCGCCTGCAATTTCCCTCCCGAAAAAGATAAATTTTTCTCGGTAACCACCAAGGGAGCGGCTTTAAATTTATTAGTAGTAAACATTCCCCAAGCATCAGCTAATTTTTCCGAATAAATTAAGGCCAAATCCTTTTTATTGAATCTTATCCCGCATTTTACTCCGGCTGCCTTTATTCCTTGTGGATAGGTTATTCCTTCTTTAACAACCTGGAAATCTTCTTTATCTAAAATATCTTTCATTATTTTTAACTCCTTTCACTTCTAATCTAAACCAATCCGCAGGTCTCAGGGAAACCAGACATAATATTCATGTTTTGCACTGCCTGACCGGCAGCTCCTTTAAGCAAATTATCGATAACTGAAATTATTTTTATCTTTCCCATCCTCTCGTCTATGGAAAACCCGATATCACAATAATTCGTTCCTACTGAAAATTTCATCTCCGGCAAATTGGGTGGTTCAAAGATTCTCACAAAAGGCGCTCTTTGATAAAATTTTTGATAAATCTCCAAAACCTCCTCTTCTTTTTTAGAACCCTTTAGACTTAAATAGCAGGTAGATAAAATTCCCCTATTAATCGGAATAAGATGTGGGGTAAAACAGACTTTCATCTCTGTTACCTGCTGCTTTTGTTTATCGTTCTCTCCTTCAAAATAGATAGAAGATAATTCCTGTTCAACTTCCGGAATATGATTATGTTTAACAATCTTGTAAGCTTTAAAATTTTCATTACACTCCGAAAAATGGAGACCTAAGGATAATTTTCTCCCCGCTCCACTGGCTCCAGATTTAGAATCAATAATAATTCCTTCTGGTTCTACAAAATGATGTTTCAATAAAGGAGCAATTCCCAATATTATACTGGTAGGATAACAACCAGGATTAGCTACTAGCAAGGCACCCTTTATTTTCTCTAAATAAATCTCCGGAAGACCGTAAACAGCTTCTGGTAGTAGTACCTTACTAACTTGATTATGTTCTTTCTTATACCATTCTTTGTAAACTGTAGAATTTTTTAGGCGATAATCCGCACTTAAATCAATTACTTTAACCTTTTTCTTTAATAACTCGGGAACTACTTCCATAGAAACTGTATGAGGAAGAGCAGTAAACACCAGGTCCGAATTCTGAGAGATTAACTCCAAATCAAGATTTGTAAGTTTTTTATCTAATTTATTCAGGAATTCAGGAAATACCTCATCTATATTTTTCCCGGTATAAGTAAAAGAAGTTAGGTAAACTAATTCCACTTTTGGATGATTCATTAATATTTTAACTAATTCTTTCCCTGTATAACCGGTTGCCCCAATTATGCTTACTTTTAATTTTTGCATCTTTTATTCACCTCACCTATTTACAAAATAAAAAAATCTCGTCCCTTGATAATCTTTTTGTTAATTATCATAAGGGACGAGATTGATATAATTTCCCGTGGTGCCACCCGGGTTGAGTAAATAATAATCTCCCTCTTAAAATAAAAAATCCCGTCCCTTGATAATCTTCATTATCAATAAGGACGAGATGAAATCTCGCGGTGCCACCTGGGATTGGATAAATTATTTACCCCACTCATTAGAAGTTTTTAAAGGTAACCAACCTATTATTATTGAGGCTCTCTGTTCAGTTATTCTTTTTAAGATACTTTCACCAAGTGTATCTCTCTCTTTTTGACTAAGAAACAACCTACTTTCCTCGTTAAAATATTCTTTTTTTATATTTGGAATTTATAATACATTAAAATATTATTCTTGTCAAATTTTTTTGTGGTTTTTTTGTTTTTTAAAGTTTTTTTAAAAAGTTAGAAAATAAATATTTATACACTATAAAAATATACCAGGATAAAAACTTTTTTATACTAAATTACTTTCCTTGCCTCTCTTTCTTTATCAGAAATATCACCTTTGGTAGAATACCATTTAATGTTATTTAATGTCACTTCACAAGTATCCCCTTCTTTATAACCGGGATCTGTAATTGTATTTATCCTGATTTCCTGCCCGCCGATATCTACACGATACTCTATGGAATCAGTTAAAAAAATCCTTTTCTTTACTTCAGTCTTAAAACCATCTTTAGTAAATTTTATCGCATTAGGCCGGGTTGCCAGAATGGCCGTTTCTTCATTAAAATCTGCCGGAATATTACATTTTATTTCCTTTCCTCTCGTTCCATAGGGATAAACTTTTCTATTTGATATTTCTACTTTAACAAAATTTGAACGCCCTAAAAATCCATAAACAAATTTATTCGCAGGACTCTTGTACATATTCACCGGAGTATCTATTTGCTGGATATTCCCCATATCCATAACTAATATTCTATCTGATAAAGCCATTGCTTCGGTTTGATCGTGTGTAACATATATAATAGTAAAATTAAATTTCCTCTGTAAATCTTTAATTTCAAAGCGCATTATCTCTCTCAATTTTGGATCTAGATTTGATAAAGGTTCATCAAGAAGCAACACTTTTGGGTGGGTAACAATGGCTCTGGCAAGAGCTATACGCTGTTGCTGCCCTCCCGATAATTCCGATGGAAATTTTTCGCCTAAGCCAAATAAATTAGTATGTTTTAATGCCTCATTAGTTTTTTCCAAAATATCATTCTTGTTCATCTTTAATATTCTAAGGGGAAATGCTACATTTTCAAAGACGTTAAGGTGAGGCCAAACTGCAAAAGCTTGAAAAACCATGCCTAATCCTCTATTTTCGGGAGGAAGATAAAAATTCTTATTCCTGATAGACATCGGTTTATTACCAATCCAGATCTCGCCATCAGTTAAATCTTCGAATCCTGCAATCAAACGTAAAGTTGTCGTTTTTCCACAACCGGAAGGTCCAAGAAAGGAAAAACATTCCCCTTCTTTTATATTTAAATTTATCTTATTTACAGCAGTAACACTTCCAAATGCTTTAGTAAAAAACGCTTTAGAAACATCTTTTAATACTACCTGATTCATTATTATACTCCCCTTCTTTCACGTGTTATATATCTTAAAAACAAATTACCCATAATAATTATTGTAATGGCTACTGCGGCCAGGGCTGTAGCCTGAACAGTATTACCTTCTTCGTGTATAGAATAAATAGCTACACCCAATGTTCTGGTGAACGGT
Source organism: Atribacterota bacterium (assembly GCA_030666935.1). GTDB lineage: Bacteria > Atribacterota > Phoenicimicrobiia > Phoenicimicrobiales > Phoenicimicrobiaceae > Sediminicultor. The sequence continues at coordinate 7,020 of DAOUWX010000030.1, forward strand.
CCATACAATAGTAAGGATGTGGTCAACTCCCGCATTGCCGGTAAGAAAACCAAAAAGAAACTTGCTACCATTCCCGGACGAATAAGCGGTAAAGTAATATCTATTAATGACTCCAAGTGTGTTGCACCACATGACCGTGAGGCTTCCTCTAAAGAATTATGTACCTGCTCCAGAGAAGCTGATGCTGATTTCATTGAAAATGTCATATATCTGCCTACATAGGCAAATAAAATAATCCAGATGGTGTTATATAAATTAATCTTAAATGCACCACTCCACATAAGGATAACTCCTATGGCCAGGACAATGCCCGGAACAGAATAGGGCAATACGGAAAGTATCTCTAATAATCCTTTACCTTTAATTTTTACCTTGACAATTACATATGCCACCATTGTACCTACAAACATATTAATGGTAGCGGCCGATATTGATAATAAGAAACTATTTTTTATAGAATCTCTGGCCATCTGTGATGCGAATAAAACATATTTAAAGTTGTCCAAGGTCATATTTTTTAAGACTAACGGAAGTCCATATGCTTTTAAGCAGCCTACACCAAAAATTGTAAACAATGGTAATACAACAACTAAAAAGAGAAACAAAAGACATGCAATTAATAACGGGGCTTTCATGCTCCGTAGTTTAATCAACATGGGCCTCATGCTCTTCCCTCTAATAATTTCGTAATGACCGAATTTAAGGACTCGTCTCTGTAAGGCTAATGCAGCTATAACTACAATTACCAGAAGTACTGATAGAGAAGCACCCTGTCTTATTCCTTCAAAGCTTCCGGCAGATTTATAGATTACTTCATATATTTTTGTAGGTAGAGTAAAAATATTATTAGAAAATCCTAAAATCGCCGGAACACCAAAATGAGATAGGGATGATATTAATATTAACATAGCCCCGGATGCTATTGCCGGTACTACCAAAGGCAGGGTAATTTTTCGAATAACTGTTATCTGTTTTGCTCCGGCAATCCTCGCTGACTCTTCAAGGGTTGGATCCATCCTCTCTAAAGCACTGGATACCTGAATGAAAACAAAAGGGAAATAATAACATATTTCTACAAAAACTATACCGGCGATAGAATTAATATTAAAGATCGGACTACCAAACAGTGAAATAAAAAACTTATTAATATAGCCTGACCGCGGAAGGAGCAATAACTGCCAGGCCATGGCTCCGATAAATGGAGGGAACATGTACGGAATAGTGAAGAGGGTTTTCATTACCCCTTTTAGTGGTATATCACTTCTACCCACAAGCCAGGCAAAGAACAGACCTATTACCGATCCGAATACTGTTACTAATAATGATATTTTAATGGTATTGTACATTGCTCCAATATTTTCTTTTTGGAATATTACATTACCAAACATCTTCCAATTAAATGATAATTTATAAAAAAAGGTATTGTAAATTATCATGATTATGGGTAAGGCAACTGTTATTACCAGTATTATTATGGAGAAGGTAAATAATAAATTACCTATGGTAAATCTAATTCTTGGGGACTCCATTACTCCCATATTATTTTTTCTGTTTGCTGAAAAAATATTCACTGATCACACCTCCCCAACATCGTTGTAATATCTTAATTCATTAAATTCAATGCCACAAATGTCACCTTCTTGATAAACAATACCCTGAGATGCCTCATACACATCCTGTTGCACTCTTAATTCATTTTCACCTAACATAACCCGATATTCAAAAATATTCCCCAGGTAAATAACTCTTTTCACGGTACATTTTATCTCTCCCGTATTGCATAATTTAATATTTAATGGCCGGCATGCAAGAAAAAGGGGTCCCTCTTCCTGAATATTATTAGGTATGTTATGCGGAAAAACATATTTAGTGCTTTTAATATAGAATTTATCTGATCTCTTCTCTAATTCAATAAAATTTGATAATCCTAAAAATTTATAGACGAAACTGTCTATGGGATTTTTGTAAATCTCTTCCGGTTCACCTACCTGTCTTATCTTTCCTTTACTATCCATAACCGCTATTCTATCCGATATAGCCAGAGCAACATCCTGATCGTGTGTCACATAAATAATGGTAATAGCATTTTTTCTTTGTAATTCCTTTATTTCAAAACGCATTTCTTCTCTTAAATTTGCATCAAGATTACATAAAGGTTCATCTAATAACATCAATTTCTCAGAAGATACCAATGCTCTTCCCAGGGCTATCCTCTGCTGTTGCCCTCCTGATAACTGATAAGGAAATCTATTACCATAATTAGGCATTCTAACCTGTTCCAATACATAATTTGTACTCTTGTATGCTTCTTTTTTTTCAATCCTTTTTTTCTTTAAAGGGTAATATATATTTTCAAAAGCAGTTTTATGGGGCCATACTGCATAATCCTGGAATACTACGCCAATATTCCTTTTCTCCGGAGCAATTTGTAATTTTTTTCTTCTACTGCTTACCAATTTATTATCAATAAGGATTTCTCCGTCTGCAAGTTTTTCAAACCCGCATATTGCTCTTAATACCGTAGTTTTTCCACAGGGTGACGGACCTAAAATGGTAAAACATTCTCCGTCTTTTACAGTTAGTGAAAAATCTTCAATAACAGTAATTTTATCGTATTTTACAGTTACATTTTGTAATTTTACTTCTGCCATGTTTAAAGAACTCCTTTTATACTTTTTTTGAGTTAATGCAGATAATACACCCGGAAAAGATTAAACTTCCCGGGTGAATTATCTACATTATTAAGGTTCTTATTCTATAATTGGTTCTAAAATAACTGGGAAATGGCAAGAACTATGAATTAACTAATGTTGTTGCTGTTCATCACGTTGATATTGAGCTAAAAATATTGAAAAGAAAAATAACACAATTATTAATCTTCTTTCATAATTTTATTAAATTGCTCAAGTAATGCATTTTTGCTTAATAGTAAATATTTATCTGATACCGGTATGGCCCTTTCAGTTGCCTCTGCCACAGAAATATCATTTTCCATTTTTATTTCAGGTCTAACCGGAATTACACAGGCATCTACGAGTAGTTGTTGACCCTCTAATGAAAGTATAAAATCATATAATAATTTAGCTGCTTCTACATTTTCTGAGTCTTTCATTATTGCAATAGGACTTGCAACGGTTGAAATACCACTCTCCGGATAAACAAACTCAACAGGCATACCTTTCGCTTTTTTACTTTGAGCAATATAATTAACTCCTATACCAATATCATATTCCCCTGCTCCAATGGCATTTACGACAGCACTTGAACCTGTTTGTAATTTAACACCATTTGCTTTTAACTGTTTTAGAAATTTCCAGCCAAATTCTTCATTTTGTATAAAAGCCGCTACCGTATATAGGGTTGTACCTGAAAAAGTAGGGTCAGTCATTGTGATATAAGTATTAAAACGAGGATTTAAAAGATCGGCCCAATCTTTAGGAATATCTTCACCTTTAACATTATTAGCATTATAGACAAGACCTAAAGTTACAATTCTTGCAGCACAATAGAAATTATCTTTATCCTTTAAAGCAGAAGGGATGGTTGCAGCTTCCGGAGATTCATAAGCTAATAATTCCCCTTGCTCTTTAAATGTTATATAATTTGTAGGTTCTCCAACCCAGATGATATCTGCGCATATTTTTCCTGCTTGCTGTTCAGCGGCCATTTTCGTCATAACCTTTCCCGTCCCTGCAGTATAATAATCCATTTGAACATCAGGGTATTTGTTGGTAAATGCCTCTTTTAAGGCCGATAATTGCGAGTCTTTCATAGAGGAATAAAGCATAACTTGCATCTTCACAGCAGAAACAGCATAACTAAAAAGTAAAACCATACATACTATACAAATAAAAATTACTACAAACTTTTTCATTTTATTATCTCCTTTTTAATTAAATTTTAAACAAACAATTAATCAAATTTGGAATTATGGTTAAATTATCTCCCCCTTTTTTATAATATTTTAAACCTCCTTTTTTAACTATATTTGCTATTTTTATAATATATATTCTTATCTTAAAAAAGCAACGTACTGCAGTACTTAAATTAAGCGAAAATGCATTATCATACCACAGTACTACTTTAATAGTTCGATTAGTACCCCGGTACTATTTTTGAAAATAGATAATTATGAAAATAAAAACCCTCATCTTAAAATCAGAAACTCACATAATTATCTTAAAAGACAATTATGTGAGTTTCCCCAATAAAATGAGGGTTAAAATTATTTATTTATTTATAAGTAGTAGTCAATTCGTTAAAAAATATTAATTATCATTCATTATTTTTCCAAAATTTATAACCATTTCTCCTTTATTGTATAATAGTTTGTGAACATCTACCGGAAACGCTCTTTTTACAGCTTCTTTAATATTTATTGAATCCTTTAACTTCACTTCAGGACGAACAGGAATTACATTTTCTTTCATAAGTATCAACTGTCCTTCAATAGAAATAATATAATCATAAAGTTTTTTAGCAGCTTCGATATTTTTGCTTGATTTAAAGATTGTAATAGGACTGGGGACAGCAATAATCCCTTCTTGGGGGCAAACAAAATCAACAGGAAAGCCTTCTTCCTTCTTTGTCTTTGCTATATATATTGCCCCTATACCAATGTCAAGCTCTCCTTCTGCAATCTTGTCAATAACTGTAGTAGATTTATCAACTATTTCAATACCGTTTTTCTTTAAGTCGTAAATATAGTTCCATCCATAATTTTTATCTTGGATTAAAGCTGCCAGAGCATAAAATGTAGTGCCTGAAATTGACGGATTGGCCATAATTATTTTATTATTAAAACAGGGCTTTAACAAATCATTCCAATTATTAGGAATATTATTACTAACTAATTTTGTATTATATATTAATCCTAATGTAACAATCCTGGCGGCACAAAAGTAATTATCTTTATCTTTAAGTTCAGATGGGATAGTCAAAGCTTCTTCTGACTCATAAGGAAGTAATATGCCTCTTTCTTTTAATATATAATAATATGTAGGATCTCCAACCCACATGATATCGGCTTTTATATCCCCTATTTTGTCTTCGTTTAATATTTTATTAATAATTTTTCCGGTACCTGCGGAATAATAATTCATATTAATTTCAGGGTATTTATTAGTAAACCCTCTTTCTAATGCTTTTAATTGTGTTTTTTTCATTGAAGAATATAGAACGATATCTATTTTCTCATTACAAAATATTTTATTAGCAAATAAGCAATTATTAATTAATAGTATTAATATTATAATAATAAATATTTGAATGTACTTATTATTGAATATTTTAGAAATAGATAACATTTAATCACTACTCCTTTTTACAATACATTAACTCCACCTTAACATTGTAATTTTCTATTCTTTTGATTGACCTATCCCTGCTCTAATGGCCAGAATAGATACTTGTGCTCTATCATGTAAACCAATTTTATTATATATATCACTTACATAATTTTTAACTGTTTGTTCCGCAATATATATTTTCTTTGAAATTTCTTTATTAGTATACCCCTGTGCCATTAAATTTAAAATCTCTTTCTCTCTCTCGTTCATTTCCTTTGTCCAAGTTGACTCCGCATATTGTTTTTTTTCTTTAACATCAATCTCTATTTGTATTAAATCTTGTAATGATTGTGCAACTTTCCTGAGTCTTTTAGATAGTATCCTGGCTACATAAACTCCAAAGTAAATCAATAATAAGACATTTGAAACAAATAAAATAAGTAATACATTATTCGAAGTTTTTGACAAATTTTCAATTTTCTTTATTTCATTAGTCCCTTTTAACCTATTTGATGCTTTAAAGAAAATTATAACAATTTTTATTTGATCAATCTTGTTAGTTAAATTTTCTAATTCAAGTTCATTAAATCCTTCTTGTTCTAT
>DAOUWX010000055.1 GCA_030666935.1 Atribacterota bacterium
AAAAATTGTGGCTTTAGAGGCACACTATATCGGAAATGCCGGAGCTTATACTTACTTAACTCCCTGGGTAGGTTTATATGCTACAGTTAGTGCAGCCGGTCCCTATAAAATTCCTAATGTAAAAATAAAAACCCAAATGGTATTAACTAATAATATTTTTGCCAGTGCTTTTAGAGGGTTTGAAACAAATCAGGCTAATATCGGATATGAAAACATAATAAATGAATTAGCGAGAAAACTAAATATGGATCCTTTGGAAATCAGGAAAATAAATTGCATGCATACCGGGGACGCACTGTCTACCACCGAGCAGGTGATAAAAACTTATGTAGCTCTGCCGGAAGCTGCAGAAAAAGCTTGGGAGGGTTTAGGAGAACCCACTGTCTCTAAGGAGGAAAATATTGAAATAGGCCGGGGCATAGCTATGGGGCAGATGAGTTATGGAAGAATGACTTTTCTTCGGGATTCTTCCCGCTGCTATGTAAAATTAGAAACCGACGGCAGTTTGATAGTAAGAAGCGGAATACCTGATTTAGGCGGAGGGCAGGCTTCTCTCTTATCCCAAATCGCTGCAAATGAATTGGGAGTTCCTATGGGAAAAGTAAAAGTTTATAATACAGATTCCATGTTGACACCTTTAGCAGGTACTACAACGGCTACCAGGCAAACCTATATGTCAGGGAATGCTGCACTCAAAGCAGCAAGAGAAGTTAAAAATCGAATTTTAAATAAAGCAGCAGAGGTTTTAAATGTCAATCCGGATAAATTAGATATTGTTTCTGAAAAGGTGGTAGTAAAATATGATAAATCGGAATATTTACCTTTAATAGAAGCTATACAAGCATGTAATGCCGCTGGAATAGAATTATATTCAGAAGCTCAATTTAATGCGCCCTTTACCGGAATACCTGATTTATCAAATATAAAAGGTATGACTTTTCCTGATTTTGCTTTTGGAGCTCAAGCCGCAGAAGTAGCAGTGGATATAGAAACAGGACAGGTAAAAGTTTTAAAAATTGTCAGCTGTTATGATGTAGGGAAAGCACTTAATCCGGCCTGTGTGGAAGGACAGATGGAGGGCGGTTCTATACAGGGATTAGGCTATGCTTTATCTGAAGATTACGCCTTGCAAAAAGGAATTCCTCAAGCTCCTTCTCTTGCTGAATATCTTATTCCTACTGCTGTTGATTCTCCGGAAGTTAAAACTATTATGATTGAATCAGGCGGTGGTTTAGGTCCTTATGGAGCCAAGGGCATAGGAGAACCTTCGTTTAATAGTATTGTACCGGCAATTTTAAACGCTATTTATGATGCTACCGGAGTAAGAATAAGGCAATTACCTGCGACCGCAGAAAAAATAATAAGAGATCTAAAGAAAGATTTTTTTAAAAAGTAAAAATATTTTACCTGTTAAAAAGTATAGTTAGAGAAACTAAATTACTATCATAAATAAGGATTAAATAAATGTTAATCAGTGAGGCTTTAAATTTAAAAGAAAAAGCTTTTATATCTCTCGTTGGTGCGGGAGGGAAGAGCACTCTTTTTAGTCGATTGGCTGATGAGCTGGCACATAAAAATAAACGGATGATTCTAACTACCACTACCAAGATGTTTGCCCGGCAGTTAGCTCCTTTTATAAAAAAGGGTAGATTAATTGAAGGACACAATGAAGAGATTATTCAGGAAAGCATTAAAAAATATTTTTCTCTTAAAAGTAAAGGCGGAAAATTAGCCGTTATAGGAGAGAAAATTGAGGATAATAGAGAAGAAAAAATATCCGGGCCGCCCCCTGATTGGTTGGATCAGTGGTGGGAGGAAAAATCAGTAGATTATTTTTTAATAGAAGCCGATGGGGCAGCGGGAAGGTCGGTGAAAGCTCCGGCTTCTCATGAGCCGGTAATTCCTTTATCGACTACAAATTTGGTAGGAGTGATCGGCATAGACGCCCTGGGTCTTTCTTTGCAGGAAGAGAATGTTTTCCGTTCTGAGATTTTTTCCCGGCTAACCGGATTAAACTTGAGAGAAAAGATTGGGATAGAAGCCTTATCTCTTTTAATCTGCCATCCTGAAGGTTTATTTAAGGGAGCCCCTCCGGGTTGCCGCCGTCATCTTTTTATTAATAAAGCAGAAGACCCCGAAAACTTAAAGATGGCCGAAGAATTAACCTTTCAGGTTTTAAAGATTTGCCCCCGGGGAATCAGTGATATAATTATAGGAGCTGCCGGTCAGAAGGAAGTGGTAGCTGAGGTAATCAGGAGGGAAAAAACGCTATGATTTACGGAATAATTTTAGCGGCAGGGGAAGGCAAAAGGATGGGGAAAGTAAAACTCACTCTTCCTCTGGGTGATAAGCAGTTAATAGAATGGGTGTTGCGGGCAGTAAAGTATACACCTTTAGATAAATATTTTTTAGTGGTTCGCCCCGAAGATAAAGAAATTATTAAAACAGGCGAGAAGTGGGGAGCTGAAATTGTGCTTAATCCCGAATATAAATCCGGGATGAGCAGTTCAATTCAAAAAGCACTGCTCCAGATTTCCCCTGAGGATTTAGAAGGATTTTTTCTTATTTTAGGAGATCAACCTTTAATTACTTCTGAAATTATAAATAAATTAATAAAATCTTTTTCTCCGGGTAAAAGAGAAATAGTTATACCTTATTTTAAGAATAAGCGAGGGAATCCGGTTCTTTTTGATATTTATTGGAAAGATGAATTAATGGCTGTAACTGGTGATGTAGGAGGGAGAGTTTTAGTTAAAGCCCATCCTGAAAAGATAAAAAGAGTAAATATTTCAGATGAAACAATTTTATTTGACATTGATCAAGAAAAAGATTATTTAAAAGCTCAGATATATTTAAAATTACTACAAAATAGAAGGGAAAATTGAAATTGAATGATATATTAATAGTTATTCGCGGTGGAGGAGATTTGGCTACTGGTGTGGCGGTAAGGCTTTTTCGGGCCGGATTTTCCGTGATGATTTTAGAAGTAGATCATCCTACGGTTATCCGTCTCCCTGTTTCCTTTGCCCGAGCAGTTTATGAAGGCAAGGCTATTGTAGAAGAGATAGAAGCTATTTTGATTCCTTCCTGGGAAGAGGTCGAAAAGATTATCAAATTAAATAAAGTACCGGTTTTAATAGACCCGGAAGGAAGTTGTATTAAAAAACTTTCTCCTACTGTTTTGATAGATGCTATTTTAGCCAAACGTAATTTGGGTACTACTATAGGCCAGGCGCCGCTAGTCATCGGTCTGGGCCCGGGTTTTACTGCAGGGAAAGATGTTGATGTAGTAATAGAGACCAAACGAGGGCATAATTTAGGTCGGGTTATTTATCACGGTCAGGCAGCGCCGGATACCGGTGTGCCCGGAGAAGTAGGTGGAGAATCGAAAAGAAGATTATTACAAGCCCCGGTCGAAGGTAAAAACGTTCCTTTGCGCAAAATAGGGGACTTGGTTAAGACAGGAGAGGTAATTGCTGAGGTGGAGGGAGTTCCTTTAAAAGCAGAAATATCCGGAGTCCTGCGAGGGTTAATTTATCCTGAAAGTTGGGTGACTAAAGGGATGAAAGTAGGAGATATAGACCCCCGGGGGATAAGAGAGTATTGTTTCACTGTTTCTGATAAAGCCCGTTCTTTAGGAGGAGCGGTTTTAGAGGCGATATCTGCTTATTTAAATAAAAAGTAATCAGAAAAAATTAATTATAAGAGTTTAAATTAAGTTTGTGTAAATTTTAGTGGATTAGTTAGATAAAAAGAAGAATGGTACTTTTTTTTCTTCTTTTACGTAGTAGTGATACGAATTTATTCTTATTCTCGATTTCTATTATCTTTACGAGATACGATTCACGAGATACGAGATACGAACTAAGTTAATCTTGAAAAATACTAAAGTTATATTGTATACTTTAAAAAAGAATGTTCATACTAATATTTTAGCATAGTATTTTACAATCCTAAAGAAAAGGTATTTTTTTTATGTGCCGTTATATTTATATAAGCATAACGATGGAGAAATGGAATTTTGTAAGAGGAGGACTGAAAATGTCAGAGATCTTAAAAGAAGCTTTGGAGAGAATTAATAAAGGTGAAGCAATCGCTTTGGTTACCATAGTTGAGGCCAAAGGTTCAACTCCAAGAGGGATGGGTGTAAAAATGGTAGTGGGTAAGGATGGCTTGATAGCCGGCACTATTGGAGGTGGAATAACCGAAGCCAAAGTAATCGAAGAAGTAAAGCAGGCACTGAAAGAAGGCAAGGGAAAGCTTATAAGTTATCAATTAACCCAAGAACAGGCTGCTTTGGATGAAGGAGCCATCTGTGGTGGTGAGATGAAAGTTTTTATAGATGTTCTTCAACCGAAAGAAGAGCTGTTAATTTTTGGGGCAGGCCATATTGCAGCTTGCGTTTCAAGATTGGCCAAGACGGTGGGGTTTAAAGTGACCATTATCGATGACCGAAAAGAGTTTGCTAATCAAGATAGATTTCCGGAGGCAGATGAAATAATAGTGGAAGAAACAGAAAAAGCCCTGACTCATCTTAAGATAACTCCTTCTACCTACATAATTGTATTAACCAGAGGACATTTGAAAGACGGAGAAGTTTTGGGTTCAGTTATCAGGTTAAATACTGCCTATACAGGGATGATCGGTAGTCGCAAGAAGAACGCTACTGTCTTTCAACATTTAGAAGAACAGGGAATATCAACTCAAGAACTTAAAAAGGTCCATGCTCCCATCGGGATGGATATAGGAGCCCAAACTCCTGAAGAGATTGCAGTAAGCATTATGGCTGAGATTATTCAGGTAAAGAGACAAAAAGAAATACAGTAACAAGTAACATGTAATATGTAGGGGCAGGTTTTGTGTCTGCCCCCTAATCAGAGGGAAAAAAACTAAGTTGTGATAATTTTAAGATTAAATTACAGGAAGTGATGATATTGAAATTGAGATATAAGATTTGGATAGAAAAAGATGAAGAGAAAGTCTTTGGTGACGGACCTTTAGATATTCTTCAACGAGTAGAAAGGACCGGTTCGTTAAGACAGGCAGCGGCAGAAATAAATATGTCTTATTCCCAGGCCTGGAACTTAATGAAAGATTTAGAAAAAAGGTTGGGATTTAGTCTTTTAGAAAGAAATGTCGGAGGAGAAAAAGGAGGAGGGTCAGAACTTACCGAGAAAGCCAGAGAGCTGATGATGAAATTTGAGATATTTCGCGGGAGAGCTGAGCAAAGTTTGCATTCCTTATATAAGAAAATATTTCAGGAAGAAGATTAATCTTTTTATTTGTTTTGCGTTATATGAATAAAAATATAAAAATTAGATTTGTAAATGTGGGGTGTAGTATTTTATGAAAAAGATACCGGTTGAAAAAGCAGTGGGAATGATTTTGTGTCACGATATTACCCAAATTGTCCCTGGAAAATTTAAAGGTCCGGCTTTTCGGAGAGGTTACATAGTTCAGAAAGATGATATAGAGAAGTTAAAGAAAATAGGGAAAGAATATATATATATTTGGCAGCCAAAAGAAGGAGAAATTCATGAAGATGAAGCTTCTTTAAGAATATCTAAAGCGGTAACAGGGGAAAATATAGAATTAACTGAAGCCATTGAAGGAAAAATAACTTTAAAATCTCTAACAAGAGGATTATTCAAAGTAAAAAGTGAACTCTTATACGAGATAAATTCCATGGAAAATATTACTATCTCCTGTCTTCCTAATAATTTTAAAGTAGAAAAAGGGCAAGGATTATCAGGAGTACGAATTGTGCCCTTAACTATTGAAGAGGAAAAAATAGAGAAAATAGAGAAATTATGCCAAAAGAAAGGGTCAGTTTTTTCCGTAAAAAAGTATAAAAAGTTAAAAGTAGCTATTATTACTACCGGGAACGAGGTATACAAGGGATTAATCCGGGATGGATTCGGACCGTTATTAAAAGAGAAATTTCCTTATTTTGGAGTAGAATTACAAGGACAAACTTTTTGTCCGGACAATACAGAGGAAATCAAAAAAGCAATTTTGCAATTCAAGAAACAAGGAGCTGATCTGATCGCTTTAAGCGGAGGAATGTCCGTAGATCCTGATGACCTTACACCCGGGGCTATTCGAGAAAGCGGTGCAAAGGTAGTAATTTACGGAGTTCCCGTACAACCGGGAAATATGTTTATGTTGGCTTATTTGGGGAAAACTGCTCTTATAGGGATACCGGGCGCTTCTTTATTTTATGAAAATACTATTTTAGATATTATCCTGCCCAGAATATTTATTGGGGATATTTTAACTAAAAGAGATTTTATAAAGATGGGAGAAGGAGGATTCTGTTCTATCTGTTCGGCATGCCATTATCCTTATTGTTATTTTGGCCGATAAAATAAATTATTTAAAAGATTTATTAAGGAAAGAAGAAAGGAAGCAGTAATGGACTTTTACCAGGAGATAAAAGAAAAATTTTGTCAATTAATCAAAGGAGATGACGTTTGGTCTTCCCGGATAAATGTGGTTAATATTCGACCTCTTACTCCTCAAGAGGCAATCGGAAATCCGGAGAGAGACGATTTTCCCTTGTTAAGGGGGAAAGAAGTGATGATACAAGCAGATTTTAGAGGAAGCCGAGGTCAATCTTTTACAGATATGCCGGGAAATTATAGTGGCACACTGAGGGAAATTTTTGAAATGCCGCTGGTTAATAATTTCCAAAGAGCAATTTTTACAGTCAGCATAAATGCTGTATTGCGTTATTTTGAATTTATTTCTAAAACAGTTCATTGTCGAGATAAAGAACCGGGAGAATGTGCCGATCATCTTAAAGATTATATTCAAGAACGTTTTGACCAGCCTCGTATTGCTTTTGTTGGACTGCAGCCTGCTATGATTGCAGCCTTAAGCAACAATTTTGAGATTAGAGTAGTAGATTTAGATCCAGATAACGTGGGGCAAAAAAAGTGTGGGGTATTAATAGAGGATGCTGCCCACACCAAAGAAATATTATCCTGGGCAGATGTGATTTTAGCTACCGGGACTACTGTGGTTAATAATACTCTAACTTCCCTTTTAATTGAAAAACCGATTATATTTTACGGAGTTACTATTAGCGGAATTGCCTATCTTATGGGATATGAACAATACTGTTTTTGTGGTCACTAAAGACAGAATAAATCAGTATATAGTATCGAGTATCGAGTATATAGTCAAGAAAAGAACGAATACAAGTTGTGGGTTTCGAAGACAGAAAAGATTTTGTTTTCTTGTTCTCTGTATTTAATTCTTAATTGTTTTTGAAGACAGAAGATTGAAAAGATCCTATAATCCCAAAATAAAGAAAATAAAGGAGGATAAGTAATAAATATGAAAATTATAGAAGATATTATTTCAACCATTGGGGAGAGTGCTCGAGATATTTTAGTTAAAGAAGTACGTATAGGACCTTTTTGGACCGGAGTTTGGAGTAAATATGGTGGGTTGGCTTCTACTACTTTTACCCATGAACCGACAATGCCTCCTCCTATAAAAGAAGCGGGAAATTTAGCCCAAAAATCGGTATTAGAACTTTGTAATTATGCAAATTCTGATTGTTTGTTACAAGCTTCCGTTGGTATGGCGGCTATTAATTCCGCCATAGAAGTTGATTTGAATAAATGCCAGAATATTAATGCAGCAGAAGTACTTTATGAAAAAGGAAAAAATAAAAAAGTAGTAGTTGTAGGTCATTTCCCTTTTGTTAGTAAATTGCGCGAGTTAACTAAAGAGCTTTGGGTGGTAGAGAGAAAGCCTCAAAGTGGAGATATACCGGCCAGTGAAGCAAAGCGAGTAATTCCTCAAGCCGATGTTATTGCCATCACCGGCACTGCTTTGATTAATGGTACTATGGGAGAACTTTTATCCTGGTGTCCAAAGAAAAGTATAGTTATGGTCTTGGGGGCAACTACGCCTCTTTCGCCGGTGTGGTTTGATTACGGAGTAGATTTAGTTTCCGGAACAAGAGTAACTGACCCCGAGTTAATACTTCGCCTTGTTTCGGAAGGGGTGGTCTTTAAACAGATTCATGGTCGAGTAGTAAAATTACTTACTATTCAGAAAGATAATTACTGAATTATTAAAATTTAAAAAAAGTTAAGAGATTAAAATTAAGTAAAAAGGATGAGATATGAAAAAAATATTTATCGTATTTGTATTTTTAGGGATTTTATTTTTTACTTTTTTTGGGGAGTGTTTTTCGGGGAAAGAAATACCCATTGGCATGGCGGTAGAATTTATGGACCATGCTGCCTGTGCCTATATAAGCCAGGATAAGGGTTGGTTTGAAGAAGAAGGGCTTAACTTAACTGCATATGAGAGCTATGTTACCGGTATGGCTCTGGCTTCTGCTTTAGCCCGGGGAGATATCCAGGTAGCTTACATTTGTCTGGTACCTGCTATAAATGTCTATGCTAATGCCAAAGTTCCCATAAAAATAGTTGCCGGAACCCATAAATATGGGTATGGTCTGGTGGTTAATCCTGAGAAGATAAGAAGCGTTAAAGATTTAGAAGAACCAGGAATTCGTATCGGATGTGTTAGGGAAGGTGGGGCAGTAGATGTGCTTCTCCATCGGGCGGTAGATAAGTATAATCTTAATGAAGAAAGAATATTATCCAGAATTCAGCGAATGAATCCTCCAAAACAGGTTTTAGCTATTAAAACAGGACAATTGGATGCTGCCTTTCTCCCTGAGCAATGGGCTACTATGGCCGAAGACCTTGGTTTTAAAATGCTGCTGATAAGTCAGGATGTCTGGCCCGAAATGCAGGGGAGTGTTCTGGTGGTTAAAGAAGAATTAATAAGAGACCATCCCCAGGTCGTTGAAAAATTAGTAAAGATATCGCAAAGGGCGAACGATTGGATTAATCAGTATCCTCAGGGAGCAGCAGAAATTGTGGCTCGGCAATTACGGGAAGCCGGGGGAAGCCTTTTCCCGGTGGAAATAGCCGATATAGCTGCCAAGACAGAGATTACTCCCGAAGTTTTATTAAGGTCTATGAATAGGTTGGAATATACCACCGATATTGATCCTGCAGTAGTTCAGGAAGCAATAGATTATGTCACTCAATTAGGTTACATTAGGAGCAGTTTTAAGGCTGAAGATATTTTAGATTTGAGTTTTATAAAACCATGAAAAGATATAAAATATTTAAATTAAAATGGGAGATAATCCCCATTATCATATTTCTGGGAATATGGGAGATAATTGCCCGATTGAATTTAATCCCCGGCCAATTCTTTTTTCCTCCCTTTTCTGCTGTGGTAACAGAATTTTGGTACTTAACGGCCAGCGGAGTATTGGGGCGTAATTTCGTGAGCAGTTTAATCCG
>DAOUWX010000322.1 GCA_030666935.1 Atribacterota bacterium
AAAATAAGTAATACATTATTCGAAGTTTTTGACAAATTTTCAATTTTCTTCATTTCAGTAGTCCCCTTTAACCTATTTGAAGCTTTAAAGGAAATTATAACAATTTTTATTTGACCAATCTTGTCAGTTAAATTTTTTAATTCAAGTTCATTAAATCCTTCTTGTTCTATCTCATCAAGTATTTTTAACATTGATACCACACTATTACTTATATCAACAACATATTCACTTTCAGGATATATTTTTATTAAAGTTGCTAAATTAGTTATTGTTTCACTAGCAACGTCATTTATTTTATTTATATCAGCTTTCCCAATTAACCCCAAAGTATATAAAATCTCAATCTTATTCAATTGTTCTTCTAATAATCTAATTTCTATAGTACCCTCTGTTGTTTTTATATATATTTCTTCAGAAGATCGTGTTAAATCATTAATATGTTTATAAATAGAAAATCCTGATACTATAAATAATATTGCAATTGCAATTATTAACAATTCTATCTGTATTAATATTTTTTCTTTTCTTAGTATTTTTACAATTCTCATTGTGCACCTATTAATTTATTTATTTCTGTTAATAATATTACTCCTTTTGGAAAAAAATCCTTTATTGAATTAAACAACTTGCCTGCCTCGCAGCTGGATTCAAGAAAGAGGTCCCAAAAAGAGGCTAAATTTTTGTTACTTATCATCTTCGCTCTTTCTTTTTCTTCTTGATATTCTAAATATTTTCATATTTTATTCTCACCCAAACCTGTAAGATTTATACAATATCCACAACTTCAAAAATAATTACCTGAATAGAGCTTCTTTTTAAGAATAAGATAATTTTTAAAGAGTTTTATTACTATCTTGCCTTTGAATATTCTCATTACTTGGGATATCGATAATCATGGAGATATAAAAAGTGTTATATATTTATGGTCTTCTTTTACGCTCATCTCAAGTATCTCTACATTCCTCCATTCGTATAATACGCTTAGGGGTTACCTTGCAAATTTAGATAGTGCACTCTTAGCATACTATATCCATATTTTGGACACTTGACGATATAACATTTACATTGATAGATTGTATGAGATAATTCTTTCCATTTGGCAGTGTTTTATTATAACACATATATAGTCTTTATGGTAAAACCATTTAACCATTTTTAAAATTCTAATCTCTTTAAATCAATACACCTTTTAAAGCTCCCTGCTTCCTGGCTTAACTACGGGAATTCCTTTTTTACATAAAGGACATTCCTCTGGAGGATAAATCTTTATATCTATGGTCAAGAGCTTTTCTGTTTTTATTCCAAAATTTACCTTTCCTCCGCTTCGGTCAATTAATACTCCCGCTCCTACAACTTCTCCCTTTCTTGATTTTACAATATCTATAACTTCTCTTACCGAACTTCCTGTGGTAGTAACATCTTCTACTACCAAAACTTTTTCCCCTTCATTTATTTCAAAACTACGTCTCAAAGTCATCTTCCCATTTTCTCTTTCAGTAAAGATTGCTCTCACCCAAGGGCCTAATACTCGCGCCATCACATGAGCCATAATAATACCTCCGATGGCCGGTCCCACGATTACATCAATATCGTCTCCTCTAAATTTTTTTCCCAATTCACTGCATAGATTATGCATAAATTCTGGATGTTGCATAACCTGGGCACATTGAATATAGGTATCACTATGTACTCCTGAGGTTAATTTAAAATGACCTTTCTGGATAGCACCTGCTTGTTCAAATTTTTTCATTACCTCTTCTGTTTTGATAATCATCTTTTAATTTTTCTCCATTTCTTTTAATATTTCTTTTACAGCCTCTACCGGATTAAAAGCATTTCTTATAGGCCTTCCTATTACCAGAAAATCAGCCCCTAATTTTATGGCTTCGCCAGGGGTCATTATTCTTTTCTGGTCATCAGAAGATTTGCCTGCGGGTCGGATCCCGGGAGTCAAAATTATAAAATCTTTCCCACAGACCTTCCTTATCTCATTAATCTCCCAGGAAGAAGCTACTACTCCATCAAGACCGGCAGCTTTAGCTAATTTGGCCAGATGAACCACTTGTTCCTCTAATCTTCTTTTTATTCCAAGGTCTTTTTCTAATATTTCCTGATTAATGCTGGTAAGTAAAGTTACTCCTAAAATTAGGGGTTTTCTGATGCCCAAAGCCAAACTAATTTTTTTACTCGCTTCAGCCGCTGCTTTCATCATTTCATATCCTCCGGAAGTGTGTACATTAAAAATATATACTCCTAATTTAGTAGCTACTTCTGCTGCCCGAGCAACGGTATTGGGTATATCGTGAAATTTTAAATCTAAAAAAACCTTACCCCCCCTCTCGTTTATCATATTAACTACCTTGGTCCCCTCAGCAGTAAATAGTTGGTTTCCGATTTTAAAGGTCCTTATATAATCACTTAATTCGTCCACCAATTCCTCTGCTTTTTTAAAATCATCTACATCAAGAGCTAAAATTAATCTTTCTCTCGCTGTTAAATCCATTTTCTCTCCCTTTATTTTTACTATATTTTTATACTTCCTCCTAATTCATTTACATCTTTAATATTATTTTCTGTTAGATATTTTTCTATTCCTTCTATAATTTCAATAGTTACCCTGG
>DAOUWX010000237.1 GCA_030666935.1 Atribacterota bacterium
GTAGGAATGGACTCTAAAGGTAACAGTATTTATCGGGATATAAAAATTAAGGGAAAAAAATTAATAGAAAAAATGTTTTAGAAAGTAGGTAAAATAAAATGCGTGAAGTAAGTGCAAAACAAATTAAAGAAAAAGTTAAGGAACTTTTCCTTGACGCTAATTATTGTATTGGCGAAGATGTGTTAGATAGTATTAAGGAAGCATCACTTAAAGAAACTTCAGAAACCGGTAAAAATGTGCTTAGTATGATCTTGCAAAATTATAAAGTTGCAGTAGAAGAAAAGATTGCTATTTGCCAGGATACTGGATTAGCAATTCTCTTTATTAAATTAGGACAAGAAGTACATGTTAATGGTAATTGGGAAGAAGCCATCAATGAAGGTGTGAAGGAAGCATATATTGAGGGCTATCTTAGAAAATCAGCAGTGACTGATCCGGTCTTCGATCGTAAAAATACTAAAACAAATTGTCCGGCAATTATATATACAGATATAATTCCTGGCGATAAAATAGAATTTTTAGTTACTCCTAAAGGATTCGGCAGCGAAAATATGAGTAGATTGGCAATGATGAAGCCTGCTGATGGACCAGAAGGAATAGTTAATTTTATAGTTGAAACTGTTAAAATAGCTGGTCCTAATCCCTGCCCGCCAACTATCGTAGGTGTATGTGTTGGGGGAACTACAGACCAAGCAAGTGTTACGGCAAAGAAAGCAACATTGCGAAAAGTAGGTGAGCATAACCCTGATCAACGATATGCAGATATGGAAAAACAGGCTTTAGAAAAAATTAATAATTTAGGAATTGGTCCTGCAGGATTAGGTGGCAATACTACATCATTATGGGTAAATATCGATTACAAACCTACTCATATAGCAGGTATGCCTGTAGCAGTAAATATATGTTGTCATGCTGCGCGTCATGCAAGTGGCATAATATAAACAAAGGAGAAAGAAGTAAAATGGAAAAAATAAAAAAAATAAAAACACCATTGAGTAATGAATTGATGCAAGATTTAAAAGCAGGGGAGAATGTTAGTATTACAGGATATATTTATACTGGCAGAGATGCTGCACACAAAAGATTAATAGAATTATTAAAGGAAGGCAAAAAGTTGCCTATTGAAGTTAAAGGGCAAATTATTTATTATGTTGGACCAGCTCCGACACCACCCGGGTATAAATGTGGCTCTGCAGGTCCTACTACTAGCTACCGGATGGATCCTTATACCCCAGCATTATTAGATTTAGGGCTTAAAGGTATGATAGGAAAGGGCCTTCGTTCGAAAGAAGTAATTGAAAGCATGAAGGAAAATGGCGCTGTATATTTTGCTGCAGTTGGTGGAGTAGCTGCAGTTATTGCTAAAAGTATTAAGAGTTCAGAAGTAGTTGCCTATGAAGATTTGGGCCCGGAGGCCATTCATAAATTTTATGTAGAAGACTTTCCGGTAATAGTATGTATCGATGCCAAAGGAGAAAATTTATACGAAAGTGAACCACCCAAATATAGAAAATAAATAAATAAAAAGGAGAATAAATAAATGAACATTAACGAAGAAGCCTTAAAACTACACGAAGAGAACAGAGGAAAGATCGAAGTAATTAGTAAGACCGAAGTAAAAGACATGCACGATTTAGCTGTAGTCTATACTCCCGGAGTTGCCGAACCCTGCAGAAAGATCCACCAGGACATCTCTCAAGTATATAAATATACTACCAAAGGGAATATGGTAGCGGTAGTAAGCGATGGTACCGCTGTTTTAGGTCTGGGAGATATAGGTCCGGAAGCAGCTCTGCCGGTAATGGAAGGAAAAGCTGTCCTCTTTAAGCACTTTGCCGGAGTAGATGCTTTCCCTATTTGTCTTGCTACTAAAAACCCGGATAAGATTGTGGAAGTAGTAACTCTCATGGCCCCCAGTTTTGGAGGTATCAATTTAGAGGATATCAGTGCACCCCGTTGTTTTGAAATAGAAGAAAGACTTAAAAAGATACTGGATATTCCGGTATTTCATGATGACCAGCATGGCACTGCAATCGTAGTATTATCCGGTTTAATTAATGCCCTAAAGGTAGTAGGTAAAGATTTAGACAAGGTTAAGATAGTGGTAAACGGAGCAGGAGCTTCAGCTATAGCAGTATTAAAATTCATTATGTCTGCAGGAGTAAAAAATGCTATTCTTTGTGATTCTAAAGGAATTATTTATGAAGGCAGAAAAGAGAATATGAATTCGGCTAAAGAAGAGATGGCAAAAATTACTAACAAAGAAAAAATTAAAGGGACTTTAGCTGATGCTATAGTAGGAGCTGATGTATTCTTGGGACTGTCAGTAGCAGGAGCCCTAAAACCGGAGATGGTAAAGACCATGGCTTCTGATTCTATTATCTTTGCCATGGCCAACCCCACTCCTGAGATTATGCCTGATGAAGCCAAGGCTGCAGGAGCCAGAATTGTAGCCACCGGTCGTTCTGATTTCCCTAATCAGGTCAACAATTGTCTGGGTTTCCCTGCCATCTTCAAAGGAGCGCTAAAAGTGAGAGCCAGTCAAATTAATGAAAAGATGAAATTGGCAGCTGCCTACGCCCTGGCTTCTTTAATCTCGGAGGATGAATTAAATGATGAGAATGTTATCGCAGATGTCTTTGATCCTCGAGTAGTAGAGCGGGAATCAGAGGCAGTAGCTAAAGCGGCAATAGAGAGTGGAGTAGCAAGAATCTAAAAATATTTTATCATAAATAAAATTACTTTATTTTAAAAATTTTTCCTTGACCATAAAAAATTTAATACACCTTGGAGAAAAAAATCGACAGTTTAGGGAGGTGATAATCTAAATTATTTTCTGTGTAAGTAAGTTTTTAGGGTTAAATTAAAATTAAAAAATGAAGGAGAAAGAAATGAAAAAATTATCTTTGGTACTTGTAATTAGTTTGGTAACTGTTTTATTGTTGAGCAGTTTTGTTTTTGCTGCTCCAAAATATGTTTTGAAATTGGGACACGTAGCTGATCCTGCTAAACCGTATGCTATAGCGGGCGAGTACTTTGCTGAATTAGTTAAAGAAAAGACTAATGGAGAAGTGGAAATCCAGGTTTTCCCAAGTAGTCAATTGGGTAACCAAAGAGACTTAATAGAAGGCTTAATTTTTGGGACATTAGACTTGACTTTAACAAGCACAGCAGTTTTAGGGAATTTCCTTCCTAAGATTGCCATATTTGATTTACCCTTCTTGTTCAGAGATGTAAAACATGCTTACAAGTCACTTGATTCTATCGGGATGGAAATTGGTAAGGAATTAGAACCCCTAGGAATAAAATTATTAGCTTATTTTGAAAATGGAGTTCGACATCTTACCAATAATGTACGCCCGGTAAAAGCACCTGAAGACATGAAAGGTTTAAAGATTAGAGTCATGGAGCAGAAAATTTATATTGAAATGATGAAAGCATTGGGAGCTAATCCTACTCCTATGGCTTTTGGAGAA
>DAOUWX010000172.1 GCA_030666935.1 Atribacterota bacterium
AGAGCAAGGGCCTTTTTTTAAAAATACTTTTTTGGTGTCTCTTTTAATCTTTTTTGATTTGAACATTTTCATGCTTTTCCTCCAATTTGTTAGGTTTTGTTATTATGTTCCACAATTATGACCACATTTCCCTTTTTGTGCCCTTTGTCAACATACCGGTGAGCCTCGACAATTTGTTCCAACGGATTACGCCTATCAATAGCAAGTTAGTTGACTTCTAGATCCATTTAATGAACCTGCTAGGTATTGCTCCAACTTAATATTTTACGTAATTGGTTTCTCCTTTCATTTTAAAAAATTGTTCTTTTGTCATTGATGCGGATCTGAGAGATGAGTTAATAACAACATTTTGTTGACGTGACCAATTCTTATCGCTATGGGTCTTAACATACTCTGCCCATTTATCAACAAAGCGCATTCTTTCTTTCTGGTTTTCACTTGTAAAACTCACGTAACATCTCCCTATATTTATTTATCAATTTGTTATCTAAATAACCTTCGGCTATTTTTTCCAAATGGCGAGCATCCTCTAAATCTTTAGGTGATCTAAGCACTTCTTCTTTAAAAGCTATTTGAAGTTCTAGATGAGAAATTCTTAATTTTCCTTTTGATAAATTAACATCAATGGTATTTTCAAGAGCGATTCTATCAAAATCGCTCTTAATCCATTTCATTTCAATATTAGGAATAATTGTATCATTTTTAGCAAATCTCACCGCTAAATTATCCTTAAGATAATCATAAACCGTAGATACTTCCTCCGCGTTTAAGCAATAAAAATTATTCTTCTTAAGTTCAGTATACAAAGATTGAAATTTAGGAAAATCAATTTTTGGGATAATAACATCAACATCTTCACTAGCACGAGCTCTGCCAAGCAAAATTGCTACATAACCACTAACAATTACATAATCTGTATTTTTTTCTAAGATGTTAGTAAAATCAAGCGTAAAATTATCTAAATCAGATATCTCTCGAT
Organism: Atribacterota bacterium; assembly: GCA_030666935.1. Classification (GTDB taxonomy): domain Bacteria; phylum Atribacterota; class Phoenicimicrobiia; order Phoenicimicrobiales; family Phoenicimicrobiaceae; genus Sediminicultor. Next base: position 980 of record DAOUWX010000172.1, read on the forward strand.
CAATTTTAATAGTTTTTTTATTGATAAATTTCATACTTAAACATCAACAGTTTATTAATAAAATTCGTGTTAAATAACTTACTGATAAACCTGCCATGTATTGTTTTTCAACATCTAACCAATGTACAGTGATTAAAGAATAAAGTCCATTCTATTTTAGAAAGACGTAACTTTAATTTGATTGATATTTTCCTTGAGATAGTGATATTTTATCATTTTCCATTAGATCTTTAAGAATTGGTTTAATTTCTTCTCCGTCACATTTCAAAATTGATACAAGATCATTTAAGGATCGAGGTTTTCTTTGAATAAATTCAAGAACTAATTTTTCAAGCATCTCCTCCTCGGCTAATTTTAAAAATTCATTGTAATCTGGAAATATTATGTTATATTCACTTACTAATTCATCAAGTCCAATAAAAAAATATGATAACCATGCTCTATCTTCATCAAGTTGTGCCTGTTTTTGGATTTCATTTTTAATAATATTTACATCTAAACCATGGGAGAACAGAGAAAACATATCTTCCCTATCTCTCGATCTTGATGTAACTGCTTTGAAAATAAAAATATCTTCAGGGGATATAAGATAAGTTTCGATGTTACTAAAATTTTTAAATGGTTTTGCACGTTCCTGCATATCCTTTGAAAATGAAAGCCCCCCACATACTTTGTTTACAAAAATATCCCATCTAAAACCTTCCTTGTTTTCTATTATTTCTCTGGTTTTCATTTTAATATAAATTGGATCTTTAGTTTCAATTTTGTTATACCCAACTTTGTATAATGTTTTAATCAATGCTGATGCTTCTGATTCCGAAGGCAGGATAACATCAATGTCTTTTGTAGCTGTTTTAAGATCAAAAAAACTCATTGCCCCTCCACCAAGGATGTAGAAGCTTATTTGTTTCGATAGATTTTTGTTGATTTTCTTTAGTTCTTTTTCTATGTAATTACTATCAAACATTTTCATATTATCTTACACCATATTGTTTTGCTATTGATTCATATTCATCCCAAGCTGGTAAAAATTTTTTATCAGATTTTTGTTTTTCTAAGAATAGGATCATATCTTTGATATGCCCCATGAGATTGTATATTCTTGCCTTTTTTATTATGTTTTTAGGCTTGGTTTTTCCATATAAAAGACATGCATATGCATTGTATGTTTTACTCGGAGGGTTTATTAAAATTGTATGTAAAATAACATCACTGGTTTGTAGTTTTCTTTTGGTATTATAGTAATATTTTGTATCGCCCAATAATGGTAGATTATATTTTGAAAAAGCAGTTACTGCGGTTGTTGGATAGTTCGTTAGATCCTTTTTTGTTTTAAATAAAATTTCGTTTCCATGTTGCCATATTATTTGCGCATCCTCTGAGATTTCTCTTATCTTTTGATTATTATTGTAAATATAATAATGTCTAGCAAAACTATGTATTTTATTATGAATAGGGTTAACACCATATCCTTTTTTTCCTTTGAGTATTATCCCATATCGACTTAATTTTTTAATTTGTTTATATGTCCATTGCCTAGTTATATTGAGAATCTGTCTTAATTCTTCTGAATTTAATGGGTAATCCAATAATGATATCAATGGAAGGTTAGAATTAGATAGTAACTCCTCAATTGGAAGCCTTGGAAAATTACGTATTATTTCCTCAAGTTCTTGTGCATGAATTGTTTTTTCTTTAGTGACAATTACTTCTTTGCCTTGCCGATTTTTATTTGATAGGCCATCTTTTACAAGTTTTTTTGTGATTTTGAATGAAGCGGCCTTTGAGATTTCTAGTTCTTTAGCTAATTGTGTTATCGATCTGGGGAGTAATCTAAATGCTTTTATCTCATTTTTTGAAAGCATATGTAAACTATAAGTTAAAACTTATTTATATATTTTACCCTCTAGTTTACAATTTTGTAATTTTTACAATTTTAAACTCTAACCAATGTACAGTGATCAGAGGCTAAGAGTTGTATATATCCAATGATTAAAGATAAGATGTCAATTGTACAGGAGAAAATGAATATACTCATGTTTTTTAATTATATTTTCTGTAATAAAATATACGTTTGACAGAAAATTGTATATATTAATGTCGTATATATATTATATTAAGGTGACATTAATATGGTTCAGGCTATCATAAACATTAAAGAAAATACCAACAGGCTATTAAATATTATAAAGGCAAAATATGGACTCAAAGACAAAAGTCAAGCAATTGATATAATGGCTCAAGAATATGAACGAGAAATTCTTGAACCGGAACTCAGGCCTGAATACATTAAAAAAGCTGAAAAGATTATGAAGGAAAAACCTGTTAGAGTTGGAAGTCCTAAGGATCTTAGAAAGATGATGGGCCTGAAATAAAAATGTACAATCTAGACATTAGGCCAACTCTAAAGAAGAAATTGGTTAAATTGGGCACAAGAAATCCAAAGCAAGCAGAAAGTATTGTCAAAAAATCGGAAGAAATCGTCATCGATCCCAATAGATATAAAAATCTTAGGGCTCCTTTAAATCATTGGAAGAGAGTTCATATTGATAAACATTTTGTTTTGACTTTTTCTATTGATGAAGATACAAAAACTGTCATTTTAGAAGATTACGATCATCATGACAATATTTACAAACGTAAAAAATAACTCTATCTGTAATTGGGATACAACGATTAGAGAAAAGCAGATCAATACCCAAACTTTCTTTCATATTCTTTATGAGGAAACCACTCAAGAATTAGATTAATGATCATTAATTTGTCTTCAAAAATTGAATATATCAATCTCCATCCATCTGGAAGACCATATTTCCATAAATTATTAATTTGATAATTTTTAATGTAACCTTTAGGCCATAGTTTTCTAGGTATTTTCACTCCACACATCGGATTTTTCTTTAGGTCATCTATCGCCCTTTCGATAAATTCATAAAGTTGTTTATCTTCAAATTTTCCTTCTTTTAACTTAACAAAGTTCTTTTCCAATTTAGGACTTGCAAAAGCAACATAAATTGGTTTATCGCTCATCGTAATTTCACGCCTGAAGATTTTATTTTTTCAATCATTTCAGGATTCCAGGTCCATACGATTCGCCCATCATCGTCTATCAAGATTTTTCCCGATTCTTCTAGATAATCGATTATCATGCAAAATGTTTGATACATTACTTTTTTAGGTAGAGATTTCCAAAGCTCGGTTTTTTTTGGATAATCCATTTTTTGAATTGTTTCCTCTACCATTAAAATTGTATCTAGTTGTGGATAGTGTATCTTCTTCGTCATTTCGATAAACCTATTATATAAATTTATATAACTTTCATATTTAATATTTTTGGTTAAATTTGTCATATTTATCAAATTACATATTGTAAAATCATGTTTATATACTTCAAGTAGAGGTCATTGAATGTATTATTTCTTTAAATATATATTAAACTCCAATCATATTTTATGATTAGAGTTTTAACACCGAATATGTTCAACGATTAGAGACTTAGATTCTCATTAGGATACAGTGATTAGAGGTTAAGATTAGCATTATGTTTAATAATGGGAGTCTCTACTCCTTATGTGTTATATTTATGTAATCTGAGAACTTTTGATGTTTAAGATAGTATTTATAACATTTTCTTCATTACAAACTTATTAATTAAAAATG
>DAOUWX010000107.1 GCA_030666935.1 Atribacterota bacterium
GGTTTTGTGGCAGTTGCTGCCCTATTTATGGGTATTTTGAATTCCTATGATCATTTTTTAGTGCCTGCCTTGGCGCCGTCTATGCTAAATATTTCTGTTATTATTTTTGCCCTTACTTTAAGTTATAAATATGGTATATTTTCCATAGCCTGGGGAGTAATTTTAGGAGGAATAGGTCAGGCATTAATACAAGCCCCGGTATTGATAAGAAAAAAAATAAAATATAGCCTGGTAGTGGATTTTAATGATCCGGGAACAAAACAATTATTAAAACTATTAGTGCCGGTAATGATAGGCCTGGCTATCACTCAGATTAATATTATAGTGGATAGAACAATTGCTTCAACTTTGATTGATGGAAGCATTTCGGCTCTATATTATTCCAATAGATTAGTGCAATTTCCTTTGGGGGCATTTGGAATTGCTATATCCATTGCAATCTTTCCTACACTTGCTAAACAGACGGCAAAAAATAATATTGCTGAATTTAAAAAATCCTTATTATTCGGTTTAAGAATGTTATTATTTATCACCGTGCCTTCTGCTGTAGGGTTAATAATGTTAAAGGACTCATTGATTCGTTTAATATATGAACATGGTATATTTAGCAGAGTGTCAACCGACATGACTTCAAGTGCCTTGTTGTATTACTCGATAGGTCTGTTTGCCTATGCCTGTGTTCGATTAATAACCATGTCTTTTTATGCTTTAAGAGATACCAAAACTCCGGTAAAGATCGGAATATATATAGTAGTTGTAGATATTGCCTTAGATTTGATTTTAATTAGGTATTTGGCCCATTCCGGTCTGGCGTTAGCTACATCGGCAGCAGCTATATTAAACCTGATTATATTATTAAAGGTTCTACAGGATAAAATCGGGAATATTGAATTAAAATCTCAAACATCATTTTTAATAAAAATTATTATATCTTCAATATTTTTAGGAATAATCTGTTTTTTAGTTAATAATTATTTTGGCAACATACTAGATTTAAATAATAAATATAATCAGGCCGTTCAAGTAATCATTTCAATTTTTAGTGGTGGTATGGTATATTTGATTAGTAGTTATATATTAGGTGTGAAAGAAGTTAGAAGTTTAAAGCAAACTATAAATACAATCTTAAGGAGCAAAGAATAAATAATGTCAAAAGATTATCATTGCAGCATTGAAAATATCAGGAATTTTTCTATAATCGCTCATATTGATCACGGAAAATCGACCATAGCTGATAGATTATTGGAATTTACCGGAACAATTTCAGAGAGGGAAAAGAGAGAACAGATATTGGACGATATGGATTTAGAAAGAGAAAAAGGGATAACTATTAAATCAAAAGCAGTAAGGTTATATTATCAATCAAAAGATGGAAAGAAATACATTTTAAATTTAATTGATACCCCCGGACATGTTGATTTTTCATATGAAGTATCTCGTAGCCTTGCGGCATGCGAGGGTGCTTTGTTAATCGTTGATGCATCTCAAGGCGTCCAGGCACAGACCATAGCTAATATTAATTTAGCATTAAAAAGTAATTTAAAAATAATTCCTATTATCAATAAAATAGATCTTACTTCTGCTAATCCTGATAGAGTTATCCAAGAAGTAAAAAGTATTTCAGAAATTAAAGAAGAGGAAATAATTTTAGCAAGCGCTAAAGAAGGGATTGGCACTTCTGATATTTTAGAAGCAATAGTAAACAAAATACCACCACCAAAAGGGAATTCGAACCTGCCTTTAAGAGCACTTATATTTGACTCGGTCTATAATCCATACAAAGGAACAATTGTCTATGTCAAGGTAGTAGATGGTGTAATAAAGCCAGGTATGGTTATTCAAACTATGTCTAATAATATAAAATATGAAGTTGTAGAAATAGGAATTTTTCGTCCTAAAATGCAGCTTATAAAGAAACTTACTGCTGGGGAAGTGGGATATATAATAGCCGGGTTCAAAAATATTAAAGATACTCAAGTAGGTGATACTATTATAGATGCTTCCAACCCCTCCCAAGAGAGCCTTCCCGGGTATAAAAAGGTTACGCCTTTGGTTTTTTGCAGTATCTATCCGATTGATAATAAGGAATACGAAAATCTTAAAATTGCTATAGAGAAGCTTAAATTAAATGATTCCTCTCTTTTTAGTGAAGCTGAAACATCAGAAGCTTTGGGTTTTGGTTTTAGGTGTGGATTTTTGGGGTTATTGCATATGGAGATTATTCAGGAAAGATTAGAAAGAGAATATGGTTTAGGTTTAATCGCAACTACACCGAGCGTAATGTATCAAGTAACTAAAAAAAATGGAGAAAAGTTAAAAATAAGCAATCCTTCCTCTTTCCCTTCAAAAAATGATATCGGAAAGATTGAGGAACCATATGTAAAGGTAAATATCATTACTCCCAGTAAATGTGTTGGTGGAATTATGGAGTTAGTCCAGATAAGAAGGGGAAGTTTTAAAAATATGGAATATATCGACGAAAAGATTTTAAGATTAGATTACGAACTCCCCTTAAATGAAATTATTTTAGATTTCTATGATAAATTGAAATCAATAAGCAGCGGATATGCTTCGCTTGATTACGAAATTATAGGTTATCAGCCCTCCGAATTGGAAAAAGTTGATATATTGGTTAATCATCAGTTAGTGGATGCTCTATCTTTTATCGTACATAAAGATAAAGCGTATACGCGAGGAAGGAAGATAGTGGAAAAACTAAAAGAAATTATTCCTCGTCAAATGTATGAAGTTCCATTACAAGCAACAATTGAAAGTAAGATTATAGCTCGAGAAACCATCAAAGCACTAAAGAAAGATGTAACTGCCAAATGTTACGGAGGAGATATTACCCGTAAAAGAAAGCTATTGGAAAAACAAAAAGCCGGTAAAAAAAGAATGAAAAAAGTTGGAAAAGTGGAAATCCCACAGGAAGCATTTTTGGGGATATTAAAGATTTAATCAGGTGATAATTAATGAAATTAGGATTGTATCTACATTTCCCTTTTTGTTTATCAAAATGTCCTTACTGTGACTTCAATTCTTACCAATTGAAAGAAGATAATCAGATTACTTCTTACATTTCCGCTTTATACCAGGAGATAAGCGCTTATTCTCAGAAATTAAAGAAGAATAATATAACAACTATTTATTTGGGCGGCGGTACTCCCACTATTTTATCGGGAATTCAAATTTATAGTATATTAAAATTCTGTAGAGATAAATTTAATATTGATAAAAATGCAGAGATAACCATAGAAGCAAACCCGGGGACATTAGATAGTGAGAAATTAAAATTAATAATTGAATCGGGAATAGACAGATTGAGTTTGGGAGCACAGAGCTTCAATAATGTATTTTTAAAAATATTAGGTAGAATACATAATACAAAAAGTATTATCGATTCATATTTTTTAGCCCGGGAAATAGGATTTAGCAATATTAATATAGATATCATGTTTGCTCTACCGGGTCAAACTTCAGAAGATCTTCAAGCTACATTGAAAAAGGCCATTTCTTTAAAACCAGACCATTTATCCCTATATAACCTGACTGTAAAACCGGGAACAGAATATTATAAAAAATATAAAAAGGGCAAATTAAAGTTACCTAATGAAGATGAAGAATTTGAGATGTATAATTGGGCAATGCATTTTCTCAAAGAGAATAATTTTGAGCACTATGAAATAGCAAATTTTGCTCGTCCTAATAAGAAATCGATGCATAATCTACTTTATTGGCAGAATAAACCATATTTAGGAATAGGAGCAGGAGCATTTTCTTTTATAAGAGGGTATCGGTATATGAATTATGAAAACCCGGTAAGCTATATTAAAGAAATAATGAAAGGTAAGCTACCCATAGACAATGGAGAAAAAATATCTTTAAGAAAAAGAATGATAGAAACTATAATTTTAGGCTTAAGGACTAAAGACGGGGTAGGTTACAAGCAATTCAAGACAAGGTTTGGGGTTAGTCTTAGTGATATTTTTTCTGAAACGATTGATAAATTAGTTAATTTAGGACTCTTACAAAAAGGTAATTATAGAATAAAACTGACCAAGAAGGGTATTTTTCTGGCTAATACTGTTTTTAGGGAATTTGTTGACTAATTAGTCGTTAGTGAATAGTGAACAGTCGTTAGTATGACATGGAGAAAATAATAGATATAGGATAGAGCGTATTTAGCGAAAAACGAAAAGCGCAAAATCATAGCTTAAAACTTAAAATTTAAATATATATCTCAATTCGTTGATTAGTTACTTAGTTAATTAGCTAATAAATTATTAGAATTGTATTATTTAACTAGTTTATCTTGAATGTTGCATTTCAAGCTAACGACTAACGACTATTCACTAACGACTAATTTAATTGGCCAATTGGTGAATTGGAGAATTATTTTCCCTTATTTCTTGACAAATAGATTCGATAGTGATATCTTATTTAGGGTAATTAGCACTCTACCTATGAGAGTGCTAAAAGAGGTATAAAATGGAATTAAACGAAAGAATGAAAAACATATTAACAGCTGTAGTGCATAGATATATTACTACTGCTGAACCGGTTAGTTCGGCTACTATTGCTCAAAAATATCATTTAAATTTAAGTACCGCCACAATAAGGCATGAAATGTATCTATTAGAAAAAAATGATTATTTATGGCAGCCACACACCTCATCGGGGAGGATTCCAACCGATAAAGGTTATAGATTTTATGTAGATAATTTAATGGTAAAAAACTACTTAAAAGAAAAAGAAAAGAGAGAAATTATTCGAATTTATAAAAAGCACAAAGAGTTTGAGGAAACGATGAAGGTAACTTCTCAATTATTATCTAATTTAACTAACAATATAGGAGTTGTGTTATCACCGGTTATTTATAACAATATAGTAAATAATATTCAATTTATATCGGTTGGGAATAATCGCATTTTAACAGTTATAGTTACCGATACAGGATTAGTCTGCCAAAAAATAATTAGCGTTTCCGGAGAAATTAACAAAGACAGACTAAACTATTTATCTAATTTTATCAATAGTAAATTAGCAGAAGAAGATATAAATATAACAAATTTGAACAATATGTTATTGGATGAATTAGATAAAATTATTTCATTTCAGGAAAGATTTAGTCATATTCATAATTTTTTAGAAGAATGTTTTAATATTAGATATTCTGAAAATAAAATTTATTTAGATGGCAGAATTAATATAACAAAACATCCCGAGTTTAAAGAAACAGGTAAACTAAATTATATATTATCATTAATTGAAGAAGAAAATATATTAGCAGACACAATAAGAAGATATTTAGGGGTCAGAAAGACAAAAATAATTATCGGTAAGGAAAGCAAGCTAAAAAAAATGCAAAATTGTAGCCTGGTAACAAGTGAATACAGTATTAAAGGTAAACCAGCTGGAGCAATAGGTATTTTAGGACCAACCAGAATGGATTATCCCAGAATGGTTTCTATTGCTGAGTATATCTCAGATAAATTAAGTGAGATATTATCCGAATTTTAAGATTCTTTCGTAATGTTCATTCTCGGAGGATTAATGATGTTTAAAAAAAAGGATAAAAAGGAATTGCAGGAAAAAGCAAAATTAAAGGAAAGTAAAAAATACAAATCAATGAATAAAGAAGAGATAATCCGAAAATTAATAGAAAAAGAGGAAGTATTAAAAAATATAGAAGAGGAATTGTCAGAAACCAGGAAAATGGTTCAAGAAAAGGATAATTTATCCGAAGAATACTTAAAGCATTTAGAAAGATTGCAAGCTGATTTTGATAATTATAAAAAACGACAGGAAAAAAAACAAAAAGAATTCATAGAATTTGCCAACGAAAGGCTATTAAATAATTTATTAAGCGTAGTAGATAATCTGGAAAGAGCTTTAGATTCTACTAAAAATAATAAGAATGCAAAGGCCATAAAAGAAGGAGTTAATAATACTTTGAAGGAATTTAACGCTATTCTAAATAAAGAAGGAGTTAAACCTATACAATCAATTGGACATAGATTTGACCCTTACAAACATGAGGCAGTAATGAAAACAGAAACAGATAAATATTCTGAAGATATAGTAACGGAAGAATTTCAAAAAGGTTATTATATAAAATCTAAAGTATTAAGACCTGCAATGGTAAAAGTTGCAGTTTCAACTAAAGAAAAAAAAGATACTGATAAAAAATGATTTAAAAATTAGTCGTTAGTGAATAGTTAATAGTCGTTAGTGTAAATTCAAGATGCAAGTTTTCAGTTTAATAAAGTTAAAAAATTAAAGCTAAAAGCGAAAAACCTAATTCAAGAGCATTAAATAAAAAGAGTTCA
>DAOUWX010000293.1 GCA_030666935.1 Atribacterota bacterium
TGAGAAACGAAAGGGGTTTTTTGTTTTTAAGTTTAAGGAGGAAAAGATAATGATTAAAAAGGACGTTGAGATATCTTCAGTATACGATCCCAAAATTGTTGAAGAAAAATGGTATAAATTCTGGTTAGAAAAAGATTATTTTAAACCAACACCTAATCATAATAAAGAAAATAATTTTTCTATCGTTATACCTCCCCCCAATGTCACAGGATCCTTACATATCGGACATGCTTTAAATAATACTTTACAAGATATTTTAATTAGATGGAAAAAAATGGAAGGTTATAATACTCTTTGGCTGCCAGGGACTGACCATGCCGGAATTGCTACTCAAAATGTAGTAGAAAGAGAAATTGCCAAAGAAGGGAAAAGCAGGCACGATTTAGGAAGGGAAAAATTTGTAGAAAGAGTATGGGAATGGAAAGAAAAATATGGAAGTAATATAATAAATCAACTAAAAAAATTAGGTTTTTCTTGTGATTGGTCCAGATTAAGATTTACCTTTGACGAAGGTCTTTCCAAGGCTGTTAGAAGGGTATTTGTACAATTGTATAAAGAAGGCTTAATATACCGGGAGAATTATGTAATAAACTGGTGTCCGAGATGCCAGACTGCTTTGGCTGATATCGAGGTTGAATCAAAAGAGGAAGATGCAAGTCTATATTATATAAATTATCCTATAAAAGATTCTAAAGGAGAGGTTGTAACAGTTGCTACTACCCGTCCTGAAACCATGCTCGGTGATACTGCAGTGGCAGTTCATCCTGATGATAAAAGATATAAAAAATTTATCGGTAAAACTGCCATATTACCTTTAATGGGGAGAGAAATACCGATAGTAGCTGATAGTTATGTCGATCCTGAATTTGGCACAGGAGCAGTAAAGATAACCCCTGCTCATGATTTAAATGATTTTGAATTAGGAAAACGTCAAAAACTTCAGGTAATTAATATATTAAATGATGATGGTACCATGAATGAGGAGGCTGGAAAATTTAAAAATCTACCGGTGTTTAAATGTCGGGAAAAAGTTTTGAATGAATTAAGTAAAAAGGGATTCTTGAATAGGATTGAAGATTATAAACACTCTATCGGGCATTGTTATAGATGTAGAACTATCATTGAACCATATCTTTCTAAACAATGGTTTGTTAAAATGAAAGAAATTGCTGAACCGGCAATTTCTGCCGTAGAGGAGGGCAGGATTGAATTTATTCCTTCTCGTTGGGACAAAGTCTATTATGACTGGATGAGAAACATTAAAGATTGGTGTATCTCACGTCAGTTGTGGTGGGGACATCGTATACCGGTCTGGTATTGTCAAGATTGCGGAGAAATAATGGTAGAATTAGAAGATCCTGACATCTGTAAAAAATGTGGCAGTCATAGTTTACTGCAAGACCCGGACGTTTTAGATACCTGGTTTAGCTCTGCCTTGTGGCCTTTTTCTACCTTAGGCTGGCCGGAAGAAACTGAAGATTTAGAATGTTTCTACCCGACATCAGTGTTAGTTACCGGTTTTGATATAATTTTCTTCTGGGTAGCTCGAATGATAATGATGGGATTAAAGTTTCGCGGTGAAGTACCATTCAAAAATGTTTATATAAATCCTTTAATTAAAGCTGCAGAAGGCAAAAAAATGAGTAAATCCAGTGGAAACGCTATTGATCCTATAACAGTGATTGATGAATATGGCGCTGATACACTACGTGTTACCTTGCAGCTCTAACAATACAGGGAAATTATATCTGTCTTTCCGAAGAGAGAATTAAAGGATTTAGAAATTTTACTAATAAAATATGGAATGTATCTAGATTTTCTATAATTAATCTAAAAGATTTCGATATTGACAAAATAGAAAAAGATAAATTAAAAATGAGCTTGGCTGATAAATGGATTATAAGCAAGTTATACGAAGCAATAAAAAAATCTACCGAGTGTCTTAATGAATATAAATATGGAGAAGCTGCTAAAATAATTTATGAATTTACCTGGAACGAATTTTGTGATTGGTATATAGAATTCAGTAAACCAAGATTATATCAAGAAAAGGATACGATAGAAAAACGATCAGCGCAATATATTCTTTGGTTTGTTTTAGAAAATAGCTTAAGGATTTTGCATCCCTTTATGCCTTTTATAACTGAAGAAATATGGCAGAAGCTCCCTCACAAAGGGGATAGTATTATGGTTTCACCCTGGCCGAAATATAAAGAAGAATATGAGAATAAAGATGCAGAAAATAAGATGGATAAAATAATGAGCATCATTAAAACTATAAGAAACATTAAGTCGGATATGAATATTCCCTATAGCAAAGAGATCGATTTATATTTAAATATTAATGAAAAAAATAAATTAAAGTTAATAAAAGAAAATATTTATTATATCGAAACCATGATTAAAACAAAATCATTAAAAGTAGGAACAGGAATTAAGAAACCTGAATATTCAGCCACAGGTATTTTGGAAGGGATAGAAATATTTATTCCCTTAAAAGATATAATAAATATTTCAGAGGAGGCAACTCGTTTAGAGAAAAAATTAAATAAAATAAATAACGAGTTTAATGTAATTTGCAAAAAGATTAATAATAATGATTTCTTGTCCAGAGCCCCGAAAGATATTGTTAAAAAAGAAAGAGATAAAGCAGACGAATTAAGAGATATTAAAGAGAGATTGGAAAATAACTTAAAAAGTTTTAAATAAATAGTCGTTAGTCGTTAGTGAATAGCATTTAGTGAAGATTGTTACCCGGTTAGCCAGTTTGCCGGTTACCCGGTTGAAGAATTAAAATCAGGTTGGCTAACTGTATCAACTAACTCTCATCTTGCATCTGAGAACTTGCAA
>DAOUWX010000251.1 GCA_030666935.1 Atribacterota bacterium
CCTATCTCTCTGGTCCTCTCAGTTACCGATACCAGCATAATATTCATAATCCCTATCCCCCCTACCAGCAGGGATATAGCTGCAATCCCTCCTAACATTAAGCTTAGAGAGGCAGTGACTGAACTAATAGTGTCTAAAATTTGGTCTTGACTGAATAGGTTAAATTTCTCTTGCTCTTCATCTTCCAGATATTTGGTTAAAAAATATTCTATTTCTCCCACTGCAGCTGAGGCTTCATCGCCGGAGTTTGCCTGAGCCATATAATAGGAAACAAATCGGGAATTAGAAAGTTTTTTCATAAAGGTGGTAATAGGTATATAAGCTTGCGTATTAAGATCGCCGGTTAACCCCTTTCCTTTTTCTTCCATCACCCCGATTACCGTAAAAAGATAATCTCTTCTCTGATAGAATAATTTAATCTTCTCTCCCAAGGGATTATTGTTACCAAAGAGTTCTTCAGCCAACTCTGAACCTAATACTATAATGTTTCGGCTGGTATCAAGATCACCTTCATTTATAAATTGCCCCAGAGCCAGATTATAATTATTTACCCCCTGATAATCAGCGTTTGTTCCGATAATGGTAGTTTGAATATTAAAATTCCCTTTTATCAATAAACCCGAGCCCTGAGAAATGGGTACTACTCTCTTTACCGAGGGGCTTACTTTCTCGATATAATCAGCTAATTCCAGAGTAAAAACCTCCACCGAACTTGCACTAATACTGCCCCCCCATCCCTTGCTGGTCCCGGGTAAAATATTTATGACATTAGAGCCCAAATCAGATATTTGTGCAGTAATCTGCTCTCGAGCTCCGGAACCAATAGAAACAATAGCAATTACCGCTCCAACTCCGATAATTATTCCCAGCATAGAAAGGAGGGTACGTAGTTTATTTGCTTTTAAACTATCTATTGCCAATTTTATAATTTCAAAAATCATGTCTTTACCTCATCCTTTTCAATTAAACCATCGCGTAAATGAATAATCCTTCGGGCATGTTCAGCAATTTCTGCTTCATGAGTTACCATAATAACAGTATGTCCTTGTTGGTGTAATTTATCAAAGATATCCATAATCTCACTCCCGGTTTTAGTATCCAAATTTCCAGTCGGTTCATCGGCTAAAATAATTAAGGGATCATTGACTAAAGCCCGGGCAATAGCAGCTCTTTGTTTTTCTCCGCCCGATATCTCACTAGGCTTATGTTTTACTCTATCACCTAAACCTACACTCTCTAATACCTGCATAGCTAATTTTCTTCTCTGTTTACTCTTTTGTCCTGCGTAAATAAGAGGGATTTCCACATTATGCAAAATACTGGTTCGCGATAGGAGATTAAATTGCTGAAAAACAAAACCGATACTTTTATTGCGAATCTCCGCCAGTCTATCATCATTCAGCTTGCTTACATCCTTTCCTCCGATTATAAAATTACCCTCTGTAGGTTGATCGAGACAACCGATAATATGCATTAAAGTAGATTTACCCGAACCGGAAGGACCCATAATAGCTACAAATTCTCCTTTATCAATATAAAAAGAAACTCCCTTTAAAGCCTCTACTTTAACTTTTCCCATCTGGTATATTTTTTTTATTTTTTTTATCTCTAACATTTAGATATTACCTTTATATTATTTTCCTACTCTTTAGTTATTTTTGCGGCCTCATAAATCCACCACCCATTCCAGGAGTACCACCTTGCGTACTATTATCCTTAGAACCGGTTTTAGCAAATTCATAAACATTTATCACTATCTCTTCACCCTCAGCTAATCCCTCTTCGATTGCAGTATAAACTCCATCGCTAAATCCGACTTTTACCGGGGTAAACACCGGCTTACTATCTACCACTTTCACTACCGTTTGCTGCCCTTTTCGATCAAGGAGTGCGCTAATGGGAACTAATAATTCACCTTCCGCTCTACCGATAATAATTTCCACTAAAGTGGAAAAACCGGGCTTAAACTGCCCATCCGTCTTATCCAACTGCACTGTAACCGGAAGAGTGACTACTCCGTTTACATTTTGAGTGTAATTATGAATTTCCTTTACTCTCCCTGAAAATTCTCTCCCCGGGAAGGCGTCCAGGATAATAATTACCTCCTGCCCCACTTCTACTTCCAGGCTATCAATTTCATTGACTGCAACTTCAATTTCGTAACTACTGTCATCAATTATATAAGCTATTTCTTTTCCTGAATTAATGTAATCATCCACTTTAACGGAAATATTAGTAATCAAACCGGAAAAGGGAGCTTTAAGAGTGGTATCTTCTAAATTTTTCTTAGCAATTTGAAAATTTAGCTCTTGTTCATCTATTTCGCTTTCCGAACCACTTGTTTTAATTAATTCATAGGTATTTTTTGCTCTTAAATAATTTAACTCTTGCTGACTTTTCTCTAAGTGCACCAATACTTCTCCTTCTGTAACCCTTTTGCCCTCGCTGATTAATATTTCTTCAATCTCTCCATTCAGACTAAAAGTGAGAACTTTTTCATCAGCCGGCTGCAGGTAACCACTAGTAGAAACCGTTTTTTTAAGATCCCCCCGCTCTACAGATGTAATCATCTGAGGAGTAATCTTGATATTTTGCTCAGTCAATTCCTCTTCACTTGTTTTATTTAAAAATCTGCTCCCGACAAAAAAAGCAATAATTACTACAATAATAATTACTCCGATAATTAACCATTTTTTATTCATCTTTTTCTTCACTCCTTAACTTTAACCACTATTTTCTAAATCCCAAAAAATGGGCTAAGCGTAATTTATTTATTAAAATCTCATCTTTGGCAGATTTAAGATTTATTTCTGATTCCTGCCACTCGAGCATCTTGTACTGAAATTTACTATCACTAATTAAGCCCTGTTTAAGTTGTATTTGATAAGATTCCTCCTCTAATTCAGCTTTTTCCCAGGACATTAATTTTTCTTCCAAGTTTAAATTTTTTATTTCCTGCTGATTGATTAGATCATATAATTCTAATTTTAACTCAGAGGCTATCTGCAGGAAATCATCCTTTAAATTTTCTAATTCCACTTGATATCCTTCGTCTTCTATCTTTTGTTTTCCTCCATCGGAGATATCGTAATTTAATTCAATTCCGATTCCCCAACTATTATCCTTGCTGCTATAAGCGCCAAATAAATCAATCTGTGCTTTATTTTTAGCCAAATTCCATTCCGCCTCTTTTTGAGAACTATCTTGATCCAGGAGAATATTTCTAATTCGATAGTAGTTATCTACTGCTAAATCTATTAACTCTTCTTCTTTTAAATTTAATTCTAAAGAATC
>DAOUWX010000017.1 GCA_030666935.1 Atribacterota bacterium
AGAGGAGGTATCCCAACAGATAAACCAAACATTAGATGCTACTTCTTTGAAAGATTTATGTAAAATAACCCAAAGAATAAAAGAAGGACAAAAATATGAAAGATAAGATAAAAGCGGTAGCTTTGTTCTCCGGAGGTTTAGATAGTATTTTAGCGGTAAAACTTATCCAGGAACAGGGGATAGAGGTAAAAGGGATTAATTTTACTACTCCCTTCTTTGGTTTGGACGAAGCTTTTGTAATAGCAAAGGATCTAGATATAAATTTAGAAATAATAGATATTACCGAAGAGCTTCTAAGGATTTTAAAAAAACCCAAGTATGGGTTCGGAAAGAATATGAATCCCTGTATAGATTGTCATGCTCTTATGTTCAAAAAAGCGGGAGAATATATGAACAAGATAGGAGCTTCTTTTATTTTAAGTGGTGAAGTATTAGGAGAAAGACCCATGTCTCAGAACAGAAATAGCTTAAGTATAATTGAGAGAGAATCAGGGTTTGAAGGTAAAATTCTTCGTCCGTTATCTGCTTTATTATTAACGGAGACCATTCCCGAAAAAGAGGGGATGGTGAACAGAAATAAATTGTTGGATATTTCTGGCCGCTCGAGAAAAAGACAGATGGAGTTAGCTGCTAAAATGGGGATAAAAGATTATCCTTCACCGGCCGGAGGTTGCAAATTAACTGAGCCGGCTTTTTCTAAAAGATTAAGAGATTTATTTACTCAAGGCAGTTTTTCTTTAGAAGAGATAGAACTGTTAAAATTAGGCCGACACTTCAGACTAAGTAAAGATATTAAATTGGTAGTAGGAAGAAATAAAGAAGAGAATGAACAACTAAAAAATTTTTTTCAAGATGTAGACTTTCTTTTTAAAGCTAAAAATTTAAAAGGCCCGGTTTCTTTGTTAAAAAGGGGGTCTAAGGTAGATAACGAACTGATCGATAAATCCTGTCGGATTACTGCAAGGTATTGCGATAGAAATGAAGAAGAAAACGAAGAAGTCAATATTAATTATTATAATAAATCTAACGAATTGGTCAGAACCATAAAAGTAAAACCATTAGTAGAAGATGAATTAGAAATACTAAGAATACAAGGATAAATACTTAGCACAAAAAGAGAATAAACTATTATGATTAAAAATTTAAAAAAGAAAGTAGTAGTGGCTATGAGTGGAGGGGTGGATAGTTCGTTAGCCGCTGCCCTGTTGAAGGAAAAAGGTTATGATGTTATCGGTATAACTATCTATCATTATGAGGGTAACGAAAATTTAGAATCAGTAGAACAGGCCGCCCAAAATCTAAAAATTCCCTGGCACGTTCTGGATTTTACCAAAGAATTTAAAAATATAGTTATAGACTATTTTTGTCAGGAATATCTCACAGGCCAAACCCCCAACCCTTGTGTAGTCTGTAATCTTAAAATAAAATTTGGATTATTATTAGAGAAAGTAAAATCTTTAGGTACGGATTATCTTGCTACCGGCCACTATACTATTAATGAATATGACCGGAAGAGCAAAAAATACTTGCTTAAGAGAGGAATAGATGAAAACAAAGACCAGTCTTATTTTCTTTATAGATTAAATCAGGAAATATTACCTTATGTTTTGTTTCCTTTGGGCAAACTTAAGAAAAGCAAGACCAGAGAATTGGCTAAAAAATATGGATTAAAAAATTATAAAAAAGAAGAGAGTCAGGAAATTTGTTTTATTCGGGATGATAATTATAGAAAATTTTTAACTCAACATATTGAAGATGCTGTTAAACCTGGTAAGTTTATAGATAAAGAAGGAAAAATATTAGGAGAGCATCAAGGTATTCCTTTTTACACTATTGGCCAGAGAAAAGGGCTGGGAGTATCTTTGAGTAAACGTATGTATGTAATTAAAATAAATCCCCAGCAAAATACAATTACTCTGGGCGATGATAAAGATCTTTATAAGGATAAATTATTAGTAAAAGATTTAAATATTATTTCCGGCGATAAACTTTCAAAATCTGTAAAGACAGAGGTAAAGATAAGATATAATAGTAAAAAATCTCCGGCAATTATTTCCCCTTATGGTGAAGACAGGGTCCTAATTAATTTTGAAAAACCGCAAAGAGCGATTACTCCGGGGCAATCAGCAGTATTTTATCAGGGAGATGTAGTTGTTGGAGGCGGGATAATAGAACATTAAAAATATTTAAACTTTAGTCTATTTTTTTGCTCGATTAAAAGTAGAAACTTATTTGTATATTGAATAAGTTATTAAATAACAAAGATTCTTCAATAGTGCAAATGTATTGGACTCAAACAAAAATTTGACTTTTAAAATAATTTAGATTAAAATTAATTTAAAATAATTAAAAAATAAAATTTTCTACTTACTAATAAATACTATTAGAAATGGTGTTTTCTCCATTAATTCAAGATATGTGGAACAATATTTAGGTCAACCTAATAAATTCCACTATTTTTTTATAAGTATAGAGTAAACGTTTACGTATTATCTTAAGGCGGCCAGATAATGAAACCAACGATTAAAGATATCGCGAAAAAAATTGGTGTTTCCGTAGCTACTGTTTCACGTGTAATAAATAATCGTTCTGGATATTCCCCGGAAACAGAAAAAAAAGTATTGAAGGCAATTAACAAATTAGGTTATTACCCTAATGCCCTGGCAAGAGGATTAGTAGGTAAAAAGATCAAAACTATTGGAGTCTTGATGCCCAGTGTGTCAAGTATGGTTGCTTCCAAAATACTAAGCGGTATTGAAGATGCAGCTCATAATAAAAACTATAGTGTAATTATCTGTAATACCGATAATAGTGGGAAAAGAACAATTAATTATTTACGCGTTTTAAGAGAAAAACAGATTGATGGAATTATAGTTGTAAGTGAAATATTAACTGATGAGTATATAAATGTGATAAAGAAGATGGAAGTACAGGTAGTGTTAGTTTCTACTATCGATAAAGGCAATAATTTTACTTATATAAAAGTTGATGATATAAAGGCAGCTTATCAGACAACCGAGTATTTGATTAACAAAGGGCATAAAAATATTGCTATGATTAGTGGTACAAAAAATGATGTGGTTGCTGGTATTCCCAGAGTAAAAGGATATTTAAAAGCTTTAGAAGATTATGGTTTGTCCAAGAAAAAGGAAAATTTAGTTTATGGTGATTTTAGCTTTGATAGTGGTAAAATTTGTATGGCAAAACTACTTAAACAATCTCCGAAGATTTCCGCTGTTTTTGCCGCTAGCGATGAAATGGCCATCGGGGCTTTATCTGCTGCTTATAGACATAGAATAAATGTACCTGAGCAGTTGTCTGTAATTGGTTATGATAATACTACATTAGCTCAGATGACCACCCCTCCACTAACTGTGCTAAGCCAGCCATTTTACCAGATGGGATATGAAGGGTTGAGCATGTTGATTAGTAAAATTAAAGGAGAAAGTGTAGAAAATAAAATTTTGCCACATATTATTATTGAACGTCAGACGGTTAAAGATATAAACAGATAGGATCATAAGAGCGAGATTATCTATTTTTATGAACTATCGCATAAAAGGGGGTGTTAGATGAGACTTAAGAATGTATACTCTTTTATTTAGAATGTGTGCTAGAATTTGTGCTTTAGTAAATTTGTAGCAAAGTAAAAAAACAATTAAGAAATAGGAGGTAATTTCTCATGAAAAAGTTTGTTGTGTTAACTTTATCTGTTTTTTTAATAGTATCTATGTGTAGTTTCATAGTTAGTGCTGAAAAAATTAAACTTGAGTTTTTCCAAAGCAAGGAGGAAGTTGTAGATCTCTTTGATGAATTAATAGAAAAATTTGAAAAAGAAAATCCTGATATTGATATCGAACAAAATTGTGTTCCTTCACCAGGAGTAGTTTTAAAATCAAGGTTAGTCAAGAATGATATGCCAGATATACTGGCAATCGGTGGTGACTCTGCATACGGTGAAATAGCTCGAGCAGAAGTTTTGGTTAATTTTTCCAATGACCCCATTTTAGAAAAAGTTCATGAAGCATATGTAGAAATGATAGACAAAATAGCTAAAACAGAGACCAAAAATGGAATTCCCTATGCAGCTAATGCCAATACAGTTCTTTACAATGTAGAAAAGTTTAAAGAGTTAGGGATAGATGCTCCCAAGACCTGGAATGAATTTATTGCTATTTGTGAAAAAATAAAGGCATCGGGAGAAACTCCTTTGTATCTTACCTTTAAAGATACCTGGACTATTATGGTTCCCTTTAATTCAATAGTTGCTAATCTTCAAGGAGATGATTTCATTGAAAAACGTATGAAGAATGAAACCAGTTTTGTCGAAAGATATGGTGAAATAGCTGAAAAGTTGATGGTTCTACTTGATTATGGACATGATGATAATTTTGGACGAGGATACGATGATGGTAATACTTCATTTGCCAATGGGAAATCTTTTATGTTAATACAGGGAATTTGGGCAATTTCTTCGGTTAAAAAAGCTAATCCGGATATAGAAATTGGAGTATTTGCTCTCCCCGTAAGAGATAAATATGAGGATAATAAATTAGTATCCGGCGTAGACACGGTACTGGCTATTTCTAACAGTACTAAATATTCCGAAGCAGCAAAAGAATTTGTTCAATTCCTGATAAAAGAAGAGAATTCGCAGCATTATATTAACCAGGAGAGACTTTATTCTTGTGTAAAAGGAGTATACCAACAAGATCCTGACTTGGTAGGAATCAAAGAGAATTTTGAAACCGGTAGAATAACTAGTTTTCCTGACCATTATTATCCACCTGGAATGGGAGTTTCCAATTTAGCGCAGGAATTTTTACTTAAAAAAGATGTAGGTGAATTCTTAAAAATATTAGACAACGAATGGGATAAAGTAGTCTCGAGGTAATTAACGAAATCGGAAGGTTTGCACCTGCAGATTCAAACAGCAGGTGCAAACCTGTTTGAACTTAATACTAAGAAGATTAAATATGGGAGATAATGATGAAAAGCAAATCATCTCACATCTATTATTATATGATAATTCCTGCAGTAGTCTTATTTTTTACCTTTCACACTTATCCGGCTCTCCAGGGAATTTTTTATAGTTTCACTGACAGTAAAGGCTATGGGACTTATGATTTCGTTGGCTTAAAAAATTATATTAACCTCTTCAAAGATGGACGGGTTTTAAATGCCTATTTCTTTACTTTTAAATTTGCCGTAATCTCTACAATATTAGTTAATATAATTAGTTTAATTTTAGCCATTGCTTTAAATTCAAGAATAATTTTCCAAAAATTGTTGAAATCTATCTATTTTTTACCCCTTGTTTTAAGCGTATTGATAATAGGCTATATTTTTAATTATATATTTACTTATTTAATACCCGATGCAGGAAAAGCTATCGGTATTGAAGTTTTAAGTAAAAGTATTTTAGGAAATCCGGAGTTAGCCTGGATAGGAATTGTATTTGTTGCAGTTTGGCAGGCATGCGCCTTTAATACCATAATATATTTA
Organism: Atribacterota bacterium; assembly: GCA_030666935.1. Taxonomy (GTDB): domain Bacteria; phylum Atribacterota; class Phoenicimicrobiia; order Phoenicimicrobiales; family Phoenicimicrobiaceae; genus Sediminicultor. The sequence continues at coordinate 5,506 of DAOUWX010000017.1, forward strand.
GCGGGTTTACAGACGATACCAGTTGACTTATACGAAGCAGCAAACATAGATGGTGCTTCAGGATGGCAGCAATTTCGATATATAACTTTTGTTTTAATAGCCCCCTTTTTTACCGTGAACATGGTTTTAGCAATGAAAAATTTTTTAATGGTATTTGCTCACGTAGTAGCCATGACTGGCGGAGGTCCCGGACGGGCGACAGAATCAATTTCTCTTCTAATTTACGATGGGGGCTTTAATGGGGCAGAATTTGCTTATCAATCTGCTAATGCAGTAATATATTTTTTCGTTATTCTAATTATTTCAATTATACAAATTAATTTTTTACAAAAACGGGAGATAAACTTATAATGCAAAAAAGTAAAGTGAATTGGGGTGCTTCGATCTTTTTAATATTGGGCTCTATAATGATTTTATTCCCTTTGTATATAGCGATTGTGATTGCTTTAAAAAATCCTCAGGAAATAGCTCAATCGGTGCTATCTTTGCCCAAAAAGCTACATTTTGAAAACTTTATCATAGCCATTAAAATGACCCGATTTTTCAGAAGTTTTACAAATTCATTTATTATAACAGTTTCTGGAGTTGCCTTAACAATATTGACTAATTCAATGGTTGCTTATGCAATTGCCAGGAATATGCATAAAAAGTTTTTTAAGTTTTTATATTTTTATTTTGTAAGTGCTTTATTTATTCCCTTTGCAATTATAATGCTGCCTATTGTTAAACAAACAAGCGCAATGGGAATTGATAATAAATGGGGCTTGATTTTTCTTTATATAGTCTATGGTTTAGCCTTTAATATATTTTTATATGTTGCTTATATCAAATCAATTCCGATTTCTTTAGAGGAGGCAGCCATTTTAGATGGTTGTAATGTTTGGCAGGTATTTTGGAAGATTATTTTCCCTTTAATGGCACCAATAAATTCTGCAGTGATGGTTCTTTCTACTTTGTGGCTCTGGAATGATTTTCTGCTGCCGCTTGTTCTTTTAAGTAAACGCGATGATATGACATTACAATTGGTTCAGTATGTTTTTCAATCCCAGTTCAGAACAGATTATAATTTGGCTTTTGCTTCTTATTTGATGGCCATGGCACCTTTAGTTATAATTTACACAGTTGCCCAGAAATGGGTTGTTAGCGGTATTACAAAAGGGTCAATAAAATGATTTAAAAAGATAAAAAACTTTTCCTCATCTACACCTTCTTTATCCTAAAAACAATTCACTTAGTCGTTATTTTTAAAATTTATATTATTTCTATTTTCGATAGAATTATCCCGAAAATTGTTTTTCATAATTTTTTTAGTTTCCATCCAAACTGTCTCCGTTTTTACTCATAATTAATAGTAAAAAAATGATATTTTATTTGAAATATATTCAATATTAATTTAATAATTTAGATCGATACCAATCTTATTAGACCTTACGAGATAACTATTTGTTAAAAAAAGTTGCTTTGGGAGATAACTTGTGGTATATTTATGTATACAAAAATGTATACAGGAGATTTTAAAGATGCAGTTTATTCGAATTGGGGAAAAAGTTATAAGTAAAGAAAAATTGAATAAGGAAATAAATAAAATTTTAGAATTACGCACTAAAGGCGTGACTCAGGAAGGAGTAGCCCGCAAATTAGGAGTTGAACGAACTTTTGTCTCCAGGTTAGAAAGTTTAGGAGAAATAAGGAAAGGCAAGAAAATTGCCTTAATCGGTTTTCCTATTAAAAACAAAGAAGAGTTAACTTGTTTAGCAGAGGAGCTGGGGATTGAGTTTATCTTACTTTTAACCCAAGAGGAACGCTTTGAGTTTATAAAGAAAAAAGGGAAAAACGAATTATTTGATGAGATTATGGAAATAATTGTTAACTTGGCAGATTTTGATTTGATTATTTTTATGGGTTCAGATATGAGAGTACCTGTAGTAGAGAAAATATTCAGTGTCCAGGTTATTGGTCTGATTATCGGCCATTCACCTATTAAAGAAAGTAAATATGTTTGTCCTGAAAAGATAATAGAAATAGTAAAACAGATTAAAGGTTAATTTAAATTCTAAATAAGAGAGGGTTTAAGAATGAAAAAAGTTTTAGGTGTTAGCTTGGGTTCTTCAACTAGAGATCATAAAGCCGAAGTCGAGGTTTTAGGAGAGAAAATAGAAATCGAAAGAAGAGGAACTGACGGCGATGTTAAGAAGATGATGCAAATATTCCAGGAGTACGATGGAAAAGTCGATGTCTTCAGTTTAGGTGGAACAGACTTATACTTGTACTCCGGACCTCAAGGAAAAAGATATACCATAAGAGAATCAGAAAAGATAATTAGCGTTATTAAAAAAACTCCTATTGTTGATGGTACCGGGATAAAATATGTATTAGAGAAGAGTGTAGTAAAATATATTGATGCTCAAACTGATATTCCTTTAAAAGGAAAAAAGGCTTTAGTCACTATTACAGTGGATAGATTTGGCATGGCTGAAGGTTTAATTGAAGCAGGGTGTGAGATGACCCTTGGAGATTTGATTTTTTGTTTAAACATTCCTATTCCACTTCATTCTTTTCGAAGTATTGGAATTTTTGCTCGGCTGCTTTTGCCTATATTAATTTATGTTCCTATAAAATATTTATATCCAACCGGTGAAAAACAGGAGAAGTCTAATTTAAAATATGTTAAATATTTTCAAGATGCTGATATAATTGCTGGTGATTATTTAGGCATAAGTCAATATATGCCTGAGGATATGGGGGGTAAAATAATTATTACCAATACCGTTACCAGCTCCAATGTGGAGGATCTTAAGAAAAGAGGGGTAAATTATTTAATTACGACAACCCCAGAGTTTGAAGGAAGGTCTTTCGGAACCAATGTATTTCAAGCTACCCTGGTAGCGATATCCGGAAAATCTCCGGAAGAATTACAACCGAAAGACTATTTAAAACTAATTGAAAAGACAGGCTTTAAACCAAGGATAGAGAAGTTAAATTAAGCAAAAATTTAATATTAAAAAGGAGAAGAGGAATGGTAATTCCATTAGAAGAAAAAATAAGCGCACTTAATCAAAGACTGAAAAAGATGAAAGATGAAAAACGGTATTTTTACTTAAAAAGCATAGATGGAGCTTCTGGAGCAAGAGTAACTATCGATAGTAGAGAGATGGTAATGTTTGCTTCTTATAATTATTTAGGATTGATTACTCATCCCAAGATAAAGAAAGCGGCTATTGATGCCATTGAAAAATATGGCACAGGTGCTGCAGGAGTTAGATTATTAGCCGGTACTACCAAGGTTCATGAAAAATTAGAAGCGACAATTGCAAGATTCAAAGGGGCAGTAGATGCAGTTACTTATAGCAGTGGATATGTAACCAATTTGGCGGCCATAACTACTCTTTGTCAGAGAGGGGATTTAGTTGTAATTGATAAATTAGATCATGCCAGCATAATTGATGGATGTCTTCTTTCTGGGGCCCATCATAAATCATTCTTGCACAATAATATGGAAAGCTTAGAAAGAATTTTAGCTAACTCTGGGAGTTATGTTAATAGATTAATCATTGTAGATGCTGTGTATAGTATGGATGGTGATGTAGCTAATTTACCCGAAATATCGCGTTTGGCTAAAAAATATAATACTAAGCTGATGGTGGATGAAGCTCACTCTATAGGAGTATTGGGAAAGACTGGTCATGGCATCGAAGAACATTTCGGATTAAAAGGGGCTGTGGATATTCATATGGGAACATTAAGTAAAACTATTCCCAGTATCGGTGGTTATTTGGCAGGCGATAAAGATTTAATTAATTATCTAAAACATAATTCCAGACCCTTTATATTTTCAGCAAGTCTCCCTCCCGTGGCAGCTGCTACCGCTATTGCCTGTTTGGAAGTTATTGAAGATGAACCTGAGCGCATAGTAAATTTACAGAAAAATATCAAACAATTTAAAGACGGGCTAAATTCTATGGGTTATAATACCATGAACAGCACCACCAGTATTGTTCCTATATTAGTCGGTGAAGAGGAAGATACTCTAAAATTATGTAAAATGGTTAATGATGAAGGAATATTTATTTGTCCTATTCTTTTCCCGGCAATTCCCAAAGGAACTAATAGATTAAGATCTCACGTTCTGACAACCCATACTTCTGAGGATATCGACAAAGCTCTGGATATCTTTGAAAGGGCTGGAAAAAAATTAGGGTTGATCTAGTAATAACGAATTTATTTGACAATAAAATATAGATATCTTATAATCTCTATTAAAGATTATTATATAATATAAGCACTATTACCTACCAGAAAAGTTAATAGTGCTTATATTTAATTTTTAGAAGAAATATTTAATATTTGCTATTTAAATATAACAATTTTTAGTAAGGAGAGATATTTATGACACTTGACAGAAAGGTAATGTTAACTGAAGAGGGTTTGAAAAAAGTTCAAGAAGAACTTCATTATCTTAAAAGGGTAAAAAGAAAAGAGATTGCTGAAAAAATTAGAAATGCTGTAACCTTTGGAGAGATTGCTGAGAATGCAGAATATAGCTCAGTTAAAAATGAACAATCCTTCATAGAAGGAAGAATTTTAGCTTTGGAAAAAATTATTGAAAATTATGAATTGATAGATAAAGAAGAAAATCCGGATTGCGTATTACTAGGATCAGAAGTATTAATTAAAGATACGAAAAGTAAAAAAGAGTGTAAATATACAATTTTGGATTATGTAGAATCTGAACCGGATTGTGGGAAGATATCCATCTCTTCTCCTATCGGAAGGGCTCTTTTGGGAAAAAAGAAAGGTGATATGGTAGAAATTAGAGTCCCGGCAGGGCATGTTAAATATAAAATTTTAGATATTAAATAGCCATGCATTAATTTAGCAACCCGAATAGTTATTAATTGTAATAATGAACAAAGTTATTAGGAAAATTAAGATATAACAATACTTTGTTCATTATTTATTTCTAATCCTTTTAGCAAAATAAGGCTATTATAAATATAACGGAAATTTAAATTACCCCAAAAGATTTATCAGACAGTAAAATCAAAATAATTTTGATATTGTATTATTATAATTTTTTATACATAATATCTAGTGATACTAGCAATAAGAGTAAAAAGGAGTGGATTAGATGGAAATAAAAAAAAATACAACAGAAATTATATCTAATAAATGGGAAGAAATAGAAGAATTAAAAAGAGAAGGTATTGATCCTTTTGGGCATAGCTTTTTCAGAACCCATAAAGTAAAAGATTTAATAGAAAAAAATAAAGATTTACAGGTTGGTGAATGTGGCAAAGAAAAAGTTAGCGTAGCTGGCAGATTGATGGCTTTAAGAACACACGGAAAGGCTATATTTGCTAACATTGAAGATATAAGTGGAAGAGTCCAGATTTATATAAAATCAAATAAAGTCGGAGAGGATGCTTTTAAATTTTTTAGTAAAATTAGTGTTGGGGATATTTTGGGAGCCTCAGGTCTGATTTTTAGAACTAGAACTGGCGAAATTACTGTATTTGTTGAAGAATTTACTCTTCTATGTAAGTCTGTACGTAGTTTACCTGAAAAATGGCACGGGCTTAAAGATGTGGAGATAAGATATAGAAAAAGATATTTAGACCTAATGGTAAATCCCTCGGTCAGAGAAATTTTTATTAAAAGAAGCAAGGTAGTACAATCTATAAGAAATTTTTTAGATAATAAAGGTTTTTTAGAAGTTGAAACTCCCATAATGCAGCCTATCCCCGGTGGGGCTACAGCTCGTCCTTTTATCACTCACCATAATGCTCTCCATAGAGATTTTTATTTAAGGATTGCCCCGGAATTATACTTAAAACGCTTATTGGTCGGAGGACTTGAAAAGGTATATGAGTTAAGCCGTAATTTTAGAAACGAAGGTATTTCTACTAAGCATAATCCCGAATTTACTATGTTGGAGTTATATGAAGCATATGGCGATTACCATAGCATGATGCAAATTACCGAAGAATTGATAGTGTATATACTGAAAGATGTTTTAGGCACTTTGGAAATTGAATACCGGGGAAATAAAATTGACTTTACTCCCCCCTGGAAAAGAATAAGTATGTATAAAGCAATAGAAGATGCAGTGGGGATTCGGGCAGATAAAATATCTCCGAAAGATTTTAATAAAGTTGTAAAAAAATATAATTTAAATATAAAAGGTAGTATTAGTAGAGGGGAAATCATCAATGAGCTTTTCGAAAAATATGTAGAGCCAACCTTAATTCAACCAACTTTTGTTATTGACTATCCCCTCGAACTTTCACCTTTGTCAAAACAGAACAAAGATAACCCGGAATTGGTAGAGCGTTTTGAGCTGTTTATTAGTTCAATGGAACTAGTCAATGCCTTTACCGAATTAAATGACCCGGCAGAACAGAAACGTCGGTTTGAAGAACAGGTTGCCAAAAAAGAAGCAGGAGACATGGAAAGTCACTTTATGGATAAAGATTATGTAGAAGCCTTGGAATATGGCATGCCTCCTGCGGGTGGTTTAGGTATAGGCATTGATAGATTAATGATGTTGCTTACCAACTCTGATTCAATAAAAGAAGTTATTCTCTTCCCGCAATTGAAATCAAAAGAATAAAAATAGTATATACTATCGACTATTCACTAACGACTATATTAATTAGCAAATTGGTCAATTGGAGAATTGGTTAATTAAACTATGCGATTAGATAAATTTTTGAAAGTAAGCAGATTAATAAAGAGAAGAACAGAAGCAAAAAAAGCCTGTTTGGCTAAATGTATTAAGATTAATGGTCGAATTGCCAAAGCAGGGGATGAAGTTGAAATTGCAAACGAAATTGAAATTAACCTGGCTACTAAAATCATTCAGGTAAAGGTTTTAAAAGTTCCTTTAAAGAATATTCAAGCAAAACAAGCTGCTTCTTTGTATGAGATTTTAAAGGAAATTAAAAAAGAAGAAGATTGAAATTATAATAAAGTATTCAATAACTAGGATATAATCGTATATCGTATATAGTGAAGAATAGCGTGGAGTGTTTAGCGCTTAGGTACGGGTAGCAAGTGAAAACAAAATAAAAGATGAGCATCTCTTATTCAGTTTGCTGGTTAATTGATTACTTGGTTAGTTAGTTGATGAATTAATTTCAAACCGATTAACTAACTAACTAGCTAATTATGCATTATCCACTAACAACCAAAAAAAGGCTTTAATAAAATGGAAGAAAAAATGAAGGAATTATCAGAAAAAATAATAAGGTTATTGGAAGAGAAAAAAGTTCAAGAAGTAAAAGAAATTATTGACGACCTCTATCCTACAGAGTTTGCCGAATTAACCGATTATTTACCATTAGAACAAACTATTGAAATATTTAAATTAATTAAAGATGATGAGAAAATTGCAGAATTGCTTTCAGAATTAAGTTCAGAATTACAAACAAATGTTATGGACGCTCTAGGCAAAGAGAAGGCTTCTGATATTTTGGAAGAAATGGATACTGATGAAGCAGCTGATTTTTTAGGGGAGATAACTCCTGAGGAATCCCGTGAGTTATTAGATTTAATGCCCAAAGAAGAGGCAGAAGAGATCGAGGAACTATTAAAGTATGAAGAAAATACTGCCGGAAGCATAATGAACAACGAGTTTGTTGCTCTTCCTGAAGATCTTACTGCTGAGGAAGCAATAAACAAGATAAGAGAACTTAGCCCGGAAGCAGAGACGATTTACTATGTTTATATTGTAGATAAAAGAGAGAAATTAATTGGAGTTATTTCTTTGCGAGATTTAATCATGGCTAATCCTAAAGCTAGAATATCAGAATTTATGGAAGAAGATGTGGTCAGCGTTTTGGACACAGAGGACCAGGAAACAGCAGCTAGAATAATTGCTGATTACGATTTTTTGGCTATACCGGTTATTGATAGAAAAGGTACTTTATTGGGAATTATCACCGTAGATGATATTATTGATGTATTACAGGAAGAGGTTACCGAGGATATTCATAAGATGGTCGGTTCATCCGAGGTATATGAAGATAAGCTTATAAAAGCAAGCCCCCTAACCAGAGCGAAGGCGCGACTTCCCTGGTTACTCGTGTGTATGATAGGAGAAATATTTTCTGGTTCAGTTATAAAATTTCATTCCGAAACCTTGCAAGCTGTGGTAGCTATGGCTTTTTTTATTCCTATAATTATGGCTATGGGTGGTAATGTAGGTGCTCAATCTTCAACCATTACAGTTCGTGGTTTGGCTACCGGTCAACTTAGGATAGATGAATTATGGTATAATATCTGGACCGAAACCAAGGTCGGCTCTTTGATAGGAATAATTGTCGGAATAATTATAGCTTTGGTAGCTCTTCTTTGGCAAGACAATTATATATTAGGACTGATAATTGGACTATCATTATGTTTAACTATGATAACTGCAGCTACTGTTGGGACTTTATTGCCTTTGATTTTTACTAAAATTAAGATTGATCCCGCAATTGCTGCAGGTCCTTTTATCACTACCGTAGTAGATGTAGGTAGTTTATTAATATATTTTAGCCTGGGTACTTTTTTATTTAAATGGTTCAGCGGATAGAAGGATTATTTAGTTAAACATTATTTAAATATTGTACTAAAATGGTAAAAAAGAATTTTAAAAAATAAATGAAGAAGGGAGAAAGATAAGATGAGTGAAATATTTGGTGTATATGCGAGAGAAATTTTAGATTCCAGAGGTAATCCCACTGTCGAAGTAGAGATAGAACTGGAAAGCGGAGCATTCGGTATAGCCCAGGTTCCCTCCGGAGCCAGTACCGGAGTACACGAGGCTATTGAATTAAGAGATGGTGATCCAAAGAGATATTTGGGTAAAGGCGTTCTTGAAGCGGTCGAGAATGTAAATGAGATTATTGCCCCTAAAATTATAGGATATGACGCCACAGATCAATTATTGATTGATAAACTGTTGATTGAACTTGATGGGACTCCCAATAAAAGCCGTTTGGGAGCTAACGCTATTTTAGGAGTATCTTTAGCTAGCGCAAAAGCAGCAGCTGATTTTTTTGGATTGCCCTTATATTACTATATTGGTGGAATTAATGCCAAGGAACTTCCTGTTCCCATGATGAATATATTAAATGGAGGAAAACATGCAGATAGCGGAGTGGATTTGCAGGAGTTTATGATTGTTCCGGCTGGTGGAGCTAATTTTAGAGAAAGTCTTCGGATGGGAGTGGAAATTTTTCATACTTTGAAAAAAGTGTTAAAAGAAAAGAAATATAATGTGGCGGTGGGAGATGAGGGTGGATTTGCCCCTAATTTAAAATCTAGTGAAGAAGCGATTCAATTAATAGTAGAAGCAATTAAAAAAGCGGGATATGAACCAGGTAAAGATATTTTTGTAGCTTTAGACCCTGCTGCTTCAGAATTATACCAGGATGAAAAATATATATTATCACGAGAGGGAGTGACTAGAACTTCCGGTGAAATGATAGATTATTATGCTTCCCTGGTAGATAAATATCCTATAATTTCCATAGAAGATGGTCTTGCAGAGGATGATTGGGAAGGATGGCAAAAACTAACTCAAAAATTAGGTCATAAGATACAAATCGTAGGAGACGACCTTTATGTTACTGATAAGAAAAGACTTAGCAAAGGGATTGAGTTAAAGGCTTCTAACTCAATTTTAATAAAATTAAACCAGATTGGAACTCTAACTGAAACTTTAGATACTATTGAAACAGCAAAGAGGGCGGGTTTTACTGCGGTAATTTCTCATCGTTCCGGAGAAACGGAAGACACTACTATTGCTGATTTAGCTGTGGCAACTAATATTGGGCAGATTAAAACTGGTTCTCTTTGTAGGACAGACCGAATTGCCAAATACAACCAATTATTGCGTATTGAAGAACAATTAGGAGAGTCATCAGTTTATCGCGGAAAGGCAGTATTTAATATAAAATAAAATGATATCAATTAGGTCAATATTTCATTCGAAAATAGTTTGGGTTATAATTTTACTTTTAATATTGTATATAGTTTTTTTATTTTCGGATAAATATGCCCGGACATTGCAATTAAAAGAAGATATTAGAAGATTGGAATCAGAATTAGAAGAGTTAAAATTAAAAAATAATAGTTTATCAGAAGAAGTGGAATTACTTCAATCTGATAAATCTGTAGAAAAAATTGCCCGGGAGGAATTAGGCCTTACTAAACCTGATGAAATATTGATTAAAGGTATTGAAAAATAAAATTCGTATAATAGTGTAGAGCATTTAGCGGATAGATAAAAACGTAAAACGTAAAGTGCAAAGCGCAAAACCAAAACTCAAAACTAAAAACGAGGAAAGAGGTTTTGAATTTTGAATTATGGTTTTTCGCTTTTAGTTTTAACTTTTTAATTTAATAAAATATGACCAACGAAATAATTTTAATTTTCAACTATCTGAATATTTACAATTTATCGCCGTAACTATATAATTGCTATTGACGATTTAAAAGATTTATCATATAATGGATTGCAGTCTGCCGGAGTGGCGGAATAGGTAGACGCACAGGACTTAAAATCCTGCGAGCTGTAAGGTTCGTGCCGGTTCGATTCCGGCCTCCGGCACCTATAAAAGTAATGATCGATTGGTAAATTTGGCTTTGTTTGAAAAAAATGTTAAAATTATTATAGATAAAATAAATATTTTACAAATATCAAAATACATCGCGGGGTGGAGCAGTCAGGTAGCTCGTCAGGCTCATAACCTGAAGGTCGGTGGTTCGAATCCGCCCCCCGCAACCAATTTTTAAAACCTCTTATTCAAAATGATAGGGGTTTTTTAGTAATATAATAAAAATAGTGAATAGTGAATAGTCGTTAGTATTTAGTATAGCATAGAGCGTACAGCGTTTAACGTATAGTTTTAAATTAGCAAGATGCTCGCCCTAATTATAAACTAAAAAGTTAAAACTAAAAGCGAAAAACCATAATTCAAAATTCAAAACTTTTTCTCTAATACTTAATTTCAAGTTTTGTTTTTTGTTTCTTTATCTTTTCATTTTTGCTATATAGCATGCAAGATAAGAAAGATGAAAATCAATAGATGAAACAATATATTTAAATTTTTAATTTTAAGCTATGGCTTTACGTTTTGCGCTTTTCGTTTTTAGCTTGGTTACTAAATACTATTCACTATTAACTAACGACTGACTTTGGGCGGTGTAGCTCAGATGGCTAGAGCATGCGGTTCATACCCGCAGTGTCCTGAGTTCGAATCTCAGCACCGCCACCAAATATTTATTAAAAAATTAAAGACCTTTCTGGATAGAAAGGTCTTTAATTGCAAAAGGGCAAAAAATGTTAGAAGAGAAGGTTCTACATACTATAAAGAAGTTTGATATGCTCTCTTCCAATGACAGAGTACTGATAGGGATATCAGGAGGCCCTGACTCGGTAACCCTTCTAAATATTTTATTATCTCTTAAAAAAAGATATAACCTATCGTTTTTTATTGCCCACCTTGATCATATGCTAAGAGGGAAAGAATCAGATGAAGATGTAAATTTTGTTAAAAACTTAGCCCAGGAGTTAGGCTTGCCTTGCAAAGTTAAAAGCTGTAATTTAACAAAGATAGCTCGGAAAGAACATTCAACCCTGGAAGAAGCTGCTCGTGAATACAGATATAAATTTTATTCAGAAACTGCCAAGAAGTTTAAGGCAAACAAGATCGCTTTGGGTCATAATGCCGATGATCAGATAGAAACTGTTTTGATGAGATTTTTAAGGGGAAGTGGATTAGAAGGTTTGGTGGGAATTCCTCCGATACGAGGCAAAATAATCAGACCTTTAATAGAGTGCAGCAAAGAAGAGATTGAAGAATACTGTAAGGAAAATAAAATAGAGTACAGGGTAGATTCGAGCAATGAAGAAGTTATATATTTTAGAAATAAAATTAGATTAGAGCTGCTACCTTTACTTGCCAAAGATTACAATAAAAATATAAAAG
>DAOUWX010000203.1 GCA_030666935.1 Atribacterota bacterium
TAAGCGAGAATCGGTAAGGCTTACATCTTTAACCCAGCTACCCTTATACCAAAGTTCAACTCCAGTGAGGATATCGCTAATTGGTCCAGTGTCTCCCAGACATAAAGTAAGGTCACCGCCACTTATTTTCAACTCATCAAACGGTTGACATACATCAACCGTTACAGGTCCCCAGGTAGTAGTAGTACAACCATCGTTTACATGTACATAAATTTCAAATGTGCCCGCTACAAGCGGAATTACGGTAATTACATTGGATGCAACTGTTCCAACAGGGACCCCGTTAATAGTGGCACTGTAAGTTAAAGGATCTTTGATACCATCATCAGAAGCATTTACTGTAACAACATATGGAGTTCCTACAACCACATTGACAGTCGCTCCAATTACTACTGCTGTACCATCAACTAATACAGAATCAATGCTTGGTGCGGTATTACCAGCGCAAGGATTAGGTGGTGGAGGTGGTGGAGGAGTATATCCTGGACCACATCCTATATTAAGACCACTAATCTCTTCTGCTGCCCTGCATAAAGCATATTGAAGATCATCATCTGCGTTTACATCCTGACAGACTTCCAATACTCGGACAACCTCAGTAATAAGTTTCCTAAACTTAGGAAATTTTTTGAAATCGGGTTTATCAGCAATAACATCATCCAGTACAATATCTTCCGGACCCAGTATTGTAAAATCTACCAGAAAATCTACTACTAAACCAAGGGAAGTAGATACAATATCGGTAACCTTGGTATCAAAAGAACCGCCCTCAACCAGTTCAAGCGCTACATCCTTAACCAAAGGTCTGTCATCATCATAATCCGGACAATAAGCAGTGATGACATAGTTTTTCCCTGGAGAAACATCAACAAAGGTGAATTCACCATTTTTATTGGTAATAGTTGTGGCAACTTCATCTTCTCCATACGTAAGGACTACTTCAACTCCATCTTGAAGTTTCCAGTCTTTTTCACAGTAATAACACCAATACTCCGGAGAAGTAGTGTCTCCATCTGCAGATTCAACTGAAGTAGTACAACATGGTGCTGCTATTATCCCGGTTATGGTTCCCGGAGTAAATCCGGGACTGTCATCGGGAACAGTTGCTATACATCCATTAAGTAAGATTAACAATGCGGAAATTAAAATTATCGGTAAAATGATTTTAGTACTTAGTTTCATTTAAATCGCCTCCTGCAATTTTTTTTAAAATTAGCGGTCTGGCGATCATAGCACTCTTGCGAGTACCTTAAACCCATGACTTTGCGTCCCATCCTTTCGGGTGGTTTGCCTTTTTCGTTTATATAATACGTTAAGCTTAGCATTCTACTCTATATAAACAAAAAGCCGGAAGTCTGGCAGTTATAGTACATAAGTACCTTAAACCCAGGACTTTGCGTCCTGACCTTTCGGTCAGTTTACCTTTTTCAACTTTTTGGAACTTTTCTTATCCAAGTCACCTCCCTGTGATAAATAATATTACCTATTTCATTAATTAGAATAATAAAATCTCTTCTTTATTATATATATTCCCTAAACCAAATAATTTTAGACATTAATTTGCATATTTTTTGATAATTTTAGTTAAGGTTTGTATATTATTTTTCTCTATTTATTAGTTTAATTAAATATATGTAGAGTACTCCATCTTCATAATAACACAATGGATTTAAAATTTCAAATAAAAATTATAATTTTTTTACTATACCTTTTTATTTATATTATTTACTAACTTTCTTAATCAGTAACAATAACTTCAGAACTGCCGGATTTATGGTAATCTTATTCCCTAATATAGTCCGATTAGATATGCTCTTTCCGTAAAATAATTCATTCGCCTCACTATCCTCTTCGATAGCTGAACCCTGAAAAGTGACTCCGATATAGGCACCTTTACTTATAGAATAAGAATATATTGAGGCTTTAAGCTTATAATCTGTATCTGCTGAAAGAGACCTTCCCAGTGGACCTGCGGTGATACTGGCAGTACCGCCCAGAGTGAAATTATCTTCCATAAACCCTTCCATTCCCCGTTCATTGGAAACAACTAAAACCAGGGCAATAGATTGAATGCCTATCTGGGGACCGACACTTATGCTTTTAATCTTTACAAAGGCAGGTCCATACCATATCCCTACCCTGCTATCTTTTCTAAATATTATGCCTTTTCCGTACTGTCCGCCAATTCCCAACCCTATTTTAATTATCGAAGGGAAGATGGCTATGCCTTCTGCTTCTTTCAAAAGAGCCCCAAAGGCCCCGCTATCCTCTGATGCTGACATTTCCTCTAAAACTTTGATGGATTCGTTAATTATTTCTGGTGGAGTCATCGTCGTGGGGGCTGCCTGTATTATACAAGTAAAAACTAAAAACAATAACAGCACAAAAATAATATATTTTACAGTTTTATTTTTCATTTTTTATTTTCCCCCCCGTAATTTATGGCCAGAATATCTTTTATAAAATTTTTCTTCTCTTTTGATTCGGATTTTTTTATCTCTATTACTTCCCGATAGAGATCTAACATTCTTTCAGATATGGTATTAATACCATATTTTTCAGAAGTCTTTAACGCTCCCCGAGAAAGTTTTTCCCTTAATTCCGGTTCTCTGATAATCTTTTCCAAGGCATCAGCAAATTTTTCAACATCGTCATCAACTAACAGCCCATCCACTCCATCTGTCAATATATCTGCTGCTCCCGGAGCTCTAACCGCCACGACGGGAACGCGGGAAGCTAAAGCTTCTATAGTTACTATTCCAAAAGTTTCTGTGGTAGAAGCAATGGCAAATACATAAGCCATCTTGTAATAATGCTGAATTTCTTCATAACCTACCGTCCCTGCAAATATTACATCTTCTTCTACTTTCAAAGTCCGAGCAAGCTGCTTTAATTCATCCATAGCCGGACCACCGCCTACTATTAATAATTTTACTTTACCAATGCTTCTCTTTTTAATTATTGCTAATGCTTTTATAAGCTTATCTATGCTCTTTTCCGAAGCTACCCTGCCCACAAAGAGAATTATTTTATCATCTCCTTTCAGATTGTATTTTTTTTTAATTTCTGTTCTCTTTAATTCATCATCTTCCTTGAAAGAAATCAAATGTATTGCATTAGGAATAACCTCAATTCTATTTTTAATTCCATAATTTTCTATGATTTTTTTCATTGAGGCAGACGGAGTAGTTATACAATCAGTTTTATAAGCTAAATTAGAAATTATCATCTTAATTGCTTCATGAGTTACTCTTTCCGGTATAGGAGAGACATAATAAGCATATTGTTCGTATTGAGTGTGAAGGGTTAATATTTTGGGAATACCTAATTTTTTACCGTACATTATGGCTGCAGAGCTGAGTAAAAAGGGATGATGAATATGAACGATGTCAGGATTAAATTCGGTTATAACCTTTTTTACTTTAAAGGATAAAGGTATAGGGAGAGGATATTTTACTTTGCTGGTTACATTTACCGACCTGTATCTGAATACATTTTCTTCTTGGTCAACATAATCTTCTACCTGGGGGGCAAAAACATAAACCTCATGCCCCTTTCTTTCATAAGCTTCTTTTAATGAAGATATGCTGGTAACAACTCCGTTAACCAGCGGTTTATAACAATTGGTAAAAAAAGCAATTCTCATTTTGTTTTCTCCATAATTTAAAATTAGAATATTATTTTAGGAAATTTTACTTTCATAAATTTAAATTGTTCTATGGTTATTATATCTTTTAAGCAATGGGAATAGCAAATTAAATCAATTGACCAATTCTCCAATTAGCCAATTTACCAATTAGATTAGTTGGCCAGTTACCCGGTTACCCAGTTTTCCAGTTAGCCAGTTATAAGATATAAGAAACAAGATAAAACCGTAGGATAGGCGTCTCGCTTGTCTATGCAAACGTAGGGGTTCGATTCATCGAACCCGTTTCGGGTCGGATAAATCCGACCCCTACATTAAAAACAATACTTTATTTATCCAATATGCGATATTAAATTACTATACGCTAAACGCTGTACGCTATACACTATACAACACTAGGTTTATTCACCATCGATTAATTCAAGTGCCTCTTCTAATATAATCCTCCCTTTATAAAGGGCTTTGCCGATAATAATTCCTTCCAAACCTAAACCTTCA
>DAOUWX010000418.1 GCA_030666935.1 Atribacterota bacterium
GATACTACCGGAAGGTTGGATTTTAACATAGTGTTCTTGGGTCCCATTAATCTAAAGTCGGCTCCACTGGCCAACACGATTGATGCCTTATCCATAACGTATTGATGGGGAAGGTCACTGTAAGCTAAGATTACCTGGTCGATCTGTTTCCCTCTTATTAGATCGGGTAATTCTTCTTCTGAATAAATGGAAATACCTTCGGGATACAAAGGTCCGGAAAGTTCAGCAGGATATTTCCTGCCTGCAATATCCGGTATTTGAGTAGCGGTAAAAGCAACTATCTCATAATTTGAATTATTTCTAAAATATACATTGAAGTTGTGAAAATCTCTTCCTGCTGCTCCCATTATGATGACTTTAATTTTACTCACAAAAAAATTCCTCCTGCAATATTATTTTATTCGACAAAACTTTTTAAATTCCTCTTTTTTTATTTATTTTTTTTAATTTTTTTATTAGACTTTCTCTATTACCTTATTTAACACAACCAATGCTTCATCTAGCTGTTCATTGGTAATCTCTTTTTTGGCAATTACTACCGAAAGGGGTAGACCGGCAGCTAAAGATTTAGTCAGAAAGATAATATCCGGTTCTATACCCAATTTTCTATGGCAAAAAACTTTCCGATTCGGCTACATACTTCTCTCTTCTTTTGGTTATTTCTTGGGATTTTGTGTCAGGCAAGTTAATATAAATATTTTAGATTACAAAATATTTTATAGTTCACTTATTTTATATCCTGACAAATAAACTATCTTTTAGTATGTTATTACATCTTCCTGGAAACCTCAAGTATATTTATCTTTCTCCTTTTCAACTCTTCCAAGAAGTTTTCATAGACTTTTCCTTTTATGGCATCTTCAGGAGCAACTATCCCTTTCTTGGTTATCTCTCCTTTTCCCAAGATAACTGTAGCAATAGCTTCTGGAAAGGCAGTAACTCTCCCCATGGCAGAAATACCATGCTCGATATCTGCCTCTTCCCACATATAATAATCGATCCTCATTTTTTGACCATCTTTTATCCCGGTAACCGTATTCCACATTACACAGACATCAGTTTCGCCTTCCAAGGGCTGAAGCTTGGGAGTCATTATATGAGATAAAAATTCACGAGGAGATATCTTTGTTTCCTTAAATTCTATTGGGGTTGAATCTAACATACCACATTCTTTTAACATTCTTGCTCCTTCCCAATGACCCGGCCAACGGACAGTCTTTTCCGCACATTCTTTAAGTTGAGTTCGAGTATAAAGAAAACTGGGCATTCCCGGAGTAATAGCACAGGCCAATTCCTCATCTTTCCCTAATTGGTTAAATCGAAATTTTTCAAGATCATCCATTGCGTTTGCTTCTACAATTTTACCGTTCTTCACTACATCTACTTTAACCATATATTCTCTTAAAACATGTTCAAAAGCCCAGGTAATCATATATTTCAATGGATGATTGTGGGCAGATTCTTTAGCCGGAACACCTCCGCATCTGGCTATAGCTGAATCCGCCTGGTCCATTTTCTTAATACCTTCGCCTAAAGTAATATTAGTTAAACCGGGGGCAAAACACATTCCATCAATAAAGGTTACTCCATTTTTTATCGCTTTTTGGGGGAGCGATTCTCCGTATTCATCCAGGGTCATCCCATTGGGAATTTCTAAACCGTCAACCTCATATTTGTCCGGCTTCCTAGGATATTCTTCTAAA
>DAOUWX010000120.1 GCA_030666935.1 Atribacterota bacterium
AAACCAATATAATATCTTTAAAAGTACGATTCTTTTAAATTATTACCCTTAGAATAATTTCATTTTATTTTAATACTACAAGCCCTCTAGAAAACCCTCTTTTTTTGAAAAATATTTTTTATTGACCTTAAAAAAGCAAGGAACATTGATTTAATCACTCCTCTGCTGTATTCAAATTACTCGAATATAATTAAGCGACCATTTACCACATCTGTTTCCCCAGCGAGCAACCAGTTCATCCTCTATAAAGGAACAAGTGATGGTTCTCTGTTACCTATCTACTATGTCCGATCATGGGAACAAATCTTACCCCGATAATCCCTTTAGATTTAATTTTTCCTTCTATTTTTTCTATTTTCATTAGAGTTTGAACCATCCATATTCCACCAACGGGAATCGCTATTCTCCCCCCATCATCTTTGATTTGCTGAAGAAGGGATGGAGGGACGTGATCAGGAGCACAAGTTACTATAATGGCATCATAAGGGGCGTATTCTTCCCAACCGTGATAACCGTCACCAACCTTAAACTTGATATTTCGGTAACCTAAATCAGTTAGTAATTTTTCTGATTTTTTGGAAAGACTCTCATATATCTCTATAGTATAAACTTCTTTTACAATCTCAGCTAAAACTGCTGCCTGATATCCGGAACCAGTTCCAATTTCTAAAACCCTTTCATTTCCCTTTAACTCTAAAAGTTGAGTCATTAAAGCCACGATATATGGCTGGGAAATAGTTTGGCCTTCACCGATAGAAAGGGGGTAATCATTGTAAGCTGATTCTCTAATGCGTGAGTCAACAAATTGGTGGCGGGGAATGGTGAGCATGGCCTGTAAGACTTTTGAATCAATTATATCTCGACTATACAACTGATTTACTACCATGCTCTGCCTTCTCTGAGTAAAAATTTCTTCTTTATCTTCTTCTTGTTCCTGGGCAGAAATGGTTAGGCAAAAAATTAAAATTACTATCAAGATAAAAACAAAAGGTTTTCTCATTACAAAACACCCTCTTTACATAGTAATGTAATTTACTTTGCGAAAATTTTTAATTCAAACTTAACATTATTCCAATCTTCTACACCTTTATTATATCAATAACACAAAATATAGTAAAATATTAGAATCTACTCCCCCCTCACCTGAACCAGAATGGATGAGAAACTTTTCTGATGATATATAATAAAAAATACAAAAAGGGTAAGTTAAAATTTATCTTAGTTTTAACTTACCCTTTTTTTGTGTTATAAAATAAAAATTCTTAACTTCTAAAGAGGACTTCTTCTTTGCTAAAGAGACGAGTAGCTCCGAATAAAGCTATTCCGGCAATAATTATATTAGCACTAAAAGTAGTTATAATATGGCTCCAGTAAATCTTACCCATCAATAGCTCTTTAAAAACAAAACTACTATTTAGAACCGGAACTAAAAACATTTTACTGGTCAATTCCATTCCCTGACTTATGGAAATTATTCCCAGAAAGATAGTTAGCATATAAATCGGAGTAATGTAACTCGATGCCTCCCTAATATTACGGGCAAATATGCCCACCATTACCAATACTGCACTGGCTAACCCGACCAAAGGAAATAAAACTAAAAAAAGTAAAAAGACAGTATTAATAGATATCCCAAATTGCACTCCCTCAACACCTCCGGCAATAGAAGCTCCCGATAAGAAAGCAAGAGTAAGCCCGATCAACCCCAAAACCATACTGGTAAAAGAAATTAACATTACTGCAAAACATTTGCCCAATACTATCTCTAATCGGCTTATTTGGCTTACTAATAGAGTAGCAATAGTCCCTCTTTCTTTCTCTCCGGCAGTTATATCTATGGCTGTATGCATCGCCCCGGTAAAGATGAGGATTATAATTAAATAAGGGAGTAGAACTGCCAAAAATGAACCGGCCATCTTTTCGGCAGTAGCTATATTTTCTTCTTGTAGAATTAACGGAGTAAGAAATTCCTCTTTTAAATCCAGACGGGAAAGTCTCTGCAAAATTATTTCACTCTTGTATTCTTCGATTATTTGATTGACTCTTTTTTGAGCTACCCTTGATTTAGCTTCTGTGGTATCATATTTTAAAATAAGTTTAATAGGTTCTTCCCATTCAATTTTATATTTAAAATCTTGAGGGATTAGCAAAACTGCCTGAACATCCCCATTTTGCAATTTAGAGGGAGAGTCATCTTCTACAATAAGAATTTCAATCTTTTCATAATCCTGGAGATGTTTTATTAATTGAGGAGCAAATTCCGCACCGTGTATTATAATCTTTGAGGAAGCTTCTTCTGATTTCATACTTCCTACCTTGCTAAAATAGCCGATTCCCGCAAATAAGAGAGGATAAAATATCAAAGGAATTATTATCATGGCAATTATAGTTCTCTTATCTCGTATGGTTCCCACTAATTCTTTAATAAAGATAAGTTTAATATTTTTCCAGCTCATTCTGAATTCTCTCCTTGATTTATTAATTCAAAAAATATTTCTTCTAAATCGTCAGATGAAGAATTCTTTTTAAATTCTTCCAAGGTCCCTTGAGCAATGAGATTGCCCTGATGAATAATCGCAATCATATCGCATAATTTTTCAGCTTCCCGCATAATGTGGGTAGAATAGATGATACACTTTCCCTGGTCTCTAAAATTTTTAACATATTCAGTTACTGTTTTAGCT
Organism: Atribacterota bacterium; assembly: GCA_030666935.1. GTDB lineage: Bacteria > Atribacterota > Phoenicimicrobiia > Phoenicimicrobiales > Phoenicimicrobiaceae > Sediminicultor. The sequence continues at coordinate 2,685 of DAOUWX010000120.1, forward strand.
GTAATTATATCTAATCCTACTGTTGGTTCATCTAAAATTAATACTGGCGGGTCATGAATAATGCTTCTGGCAATAGAGAGTTTCTGTTTCATCCCGGTAGAAAGTTTATTCACTCTGACATCCTGATAATTTTCCATATCTAAATTGTGGAAGATTTCAGCAGTTCTTTTTTTAATAACTTTGTCTTCCATTCCGTTAATTCTGCCAAAAAATTCTACGGTCTCTTGGGGAGTAAAACGGTCATATAATCCGGTTTCACTGGATAAAAATCCAATCTGTTTTCGTACTTCTCTTGGCTCTTCCACCACATCAAATCCATTTACCATTATTGTCCCTTTAGTAGGGAGTATCATAGTAGCTAAAATGCGTAAAGTGGTAGTTTTGCCTGCTCCATTAGGACCTAAAAGTCCGAATACCTGACCTTTCCGGCAATTAAACTTTAAATTATTAACTGCCACTACCTTACCCCTTTTTTTATCATGGAATACCTTGGTCAATCCTTCTACCTGAATCATCTTTTTACTGGAAACCTCTCCTTTATTTTTCTTTTATTGGCATATCTTAATCCTAAATAACATTTGCCATATAAACGTTAACTAGTTAGTTGGTTAATTGGTTAACTGGTTTAATAACCAGAATTGATCTATCAACTAATTAACTAGATAACCAGCTAATAAGCTAACCAAATTTATCGAAGGACAATCCTTTGATAAATTTAAAACATTTTCAAAGCATTTATAATTTCTTCCCTTACTTCTCTATCTTCCTCGCTCTTTAGAACTTTTTCTAAAGCAAATTTCGCTTTTTCTCCTCCAATTTTACCCAAAGCCCAAGCGGTATGTCCTTTAACTATTGAGTTGCTGTCCTCCTGTAAGACTTTAATCAAGGGAACAACAGCCCGAGGGTCACCAATGCTACCCAAAGCCAGAGCAGCATTTCTTTTGATTGCTTCTCTTGGTCTCATAGCAATCTGATTATAAGCAAAATAATTTTGAAATTCCTCTTCACTAATTTGTAACAATGGTATTAAGGGAATTCTTGAACCGATATACCCATATTCCGGTTTATATTTTTTAGGTTTTACTTTATGATTCTGGGGGCAAATCTCCTGGCAGGTAGTGCAGCCATATAATCTATCCTCCCATTTTTCCCGAAAAGCTAAAGGAACTTTCATCACTCTTTCTGAAATAAACTGGAAACATTTAGTCCGATCAATTACATAAGGGGAGATAATAGCCTTAGTCGGGCAGGAATCTATACATATTGTACAATCGCCACAATCTCGATGAAGGGGTTTATCTGTCTCTAATTCCAGTTCAGTTATAACTTCTCCCAGAACTACCCAGGAACCAAATTTTTCGGTAATAATTATCCCGTTTTTCCCATACCAGCCTACTCCGGCCCGCTGGGCAATGGGTTTTTCTACTAAAGATACATAGTTTGATTTATTTTTAGACTTATATTTAAAATCAGTCTCTTGATTTATGTAATTGATAATTCTTTTTAGCTTTAACTTTACATCATAATAAAAATTACCGATATCATATTTAGCAATTCTCCCTAAGAGTTGATTTTTATCCTGAATATCTTCTGTTTCTTCTATCAAATAACACTGAGCGACACTAACTATAGATTTCGCTCTTTTTAGAATACTCTTCGGATTGCATCTTTTGCTAATTTTATTTAGATTTATATTATTAGGTTTTTCTGAAATATTTTTAAAGGCATGGTAATCATTTTCAGGAATATAACCCTTTTCTGCACTTTCGATAATCTGCTTTTCTGCTTCCGGGAAGCTTTCAGCATTAGTAATCCTGACGATATTTAAACCAATCTCTTCTCCTAATACTTTTATCTGTGAAGCTAACGACATAAATTCATCCTAATTTTCTAATTTTATTCTCTTTTCTTAAAAGCCTGAATCATAATAGTTATACCTACGGCAATCAAAATTACCGGCCACAGTCTGTTCCATCCTACCCAAGGGAAGAAACCGTTCAATAAAAAGATTAAACCTACAGCTATTACAATTATGCCTCCTAAAATCCTTCTATTTTTCTCTGACTTATGAGAAAGTTCCTTTGATTCAAAATGTTCTTTAACCTCTTCAATTGCATCCTTTGCACCCTTTTTGACTTTTTCTTTTATATTTTCTCTCTCTTCAAAAGCCTCATCAGAAATCTGATCAGGATTCTTGGGGATTACAATCCAGGCAATAATATAAGCGACAACTCCTGCTCCTCCTAAAAGAACAACCAACACTGTTAATAATCTTACTAAAGTAGAATCTATATCAAAATATTCTGCTATTCCTCCACATACACCAGCAATCATATAATCCTTTCCCGACCTATAAAGTTTTTTCTTCATAGTAAAATTTACTCCTTTCAAATTAGTCATTAGTGAATAGTCGCTAGTATTTAGTTAGCTAAACTATCCTCTATACTCTATTTATATTCTGTTTCCTGAATTCTTCCTTACTATATACTATATACTCAATACTCGATACTCTATTTAAAGTTTGTATCCAATCATCCTCAAAAATTCTTTTCTCTCCCGCACATCTTTATCGGTCTCTACACCTTTGGGTGAGTTTCCGTCAATAACCCCTAATACTCCTCTTCCTAAATCAGTTTGGGAAATTACGACCTCAACTTCATTGGCAGTAGCACAGAATATAGAACAGATTTCTGGGCAATTTTTTATAGCATTTAATACATTGATAGGAAAAGCATCTTTTAAAACGATAACAAAAACATGTCCTGCTCCAATATTTTTTACATTCTTTATTGCCAGGGCTTTCAGTTCCGAATCGTTTCCTTCCGCTCTTACCAGACAGGGGCCTGAAGCCTCATTGAAAGCCAGACCAAATTTTGCACTCGGTACAGCATTAACCATCACCTCATAGAGGTCTTCTGCGGTTTTAATAAAATGAGTTTGACCAATAATAATATTGGCATCTTCAGGGAATTCCATTCTCACTATCTTTAATTCCATTTACATACCTCCTCTTTTTATAATATTTTTTAATAAGACCTTTTTTCCTTCTACTTTTCTAAAAAATGCTAAAATATATTTTTTCTCTAAATTTATTATCTTATCTTTTATATTATGATATAATTGCTTATATTTTACCATAGTTTATGTAAAAATTTTAGTATTAACTTGATTGTATAGGAATTTCTATTTTTCGTAAGCCCTAATTTGCATCTCATAAAGATGGTTAGCCAGTTAACCAGTTTACCGGTTACCCGGTTGAAGAATTAAAATCAGGT
>DAOUWX010000311.1 GCA_030666935.1 Atribacterota bacterium
CTCCGGCCATCATACCCGGGCCGGCTCCCCAGCGTAAAGCAATAATTAAAATTGGCAGTATTTCAAGGCTAACCGATCCTCCCTGAGGCATCCTCCACAAAGGAATAAAATTCAAAATAGCAGCCATTGCCACTGCCATACTAATCTCTGTCATAATCCTTATTTGATTTTTTTTCATCATAAATCTCCTTTTCTTTTAAATTAATTTATTTCAAAAAAAAACCGCAGACCTGATCTTTTAATCAAAACTGCGGTTTAATCAAAACGTTGTTGTTTTAATTCCCTCCGCTGGCATTATCCAGATCAGGTTATAAGGGTCTGTTTATTAAAAACACTCTCAGCCTTAACAAGCTCCCCTATTGTATTATTCTATTTTTTAAATGCATTTAAAATGGCTGGCCCCATTTTTCTGATATCTAATTAGAACAAATTTAAGTACACTAAATCAAATTTTAATTACGAGATACTATTTTAGTATCTACGATATTCGCTTCTTGGTCTAGGTGGACGGGCTTCGTCAATCTTTAAAGGACGACCTTCGAAATCGCTATTATTTAAAGCATCTTTGGCTTTTTCAGCTTCTTCTGAAGAAGACATTTCTACAAATCCAAAGCCTTTACCTTCGATGATGTTGACACTCTTAACTTCACCGTAAGCGGAGAACAATTCTGTTAGTTGCTCATTGGTTACAGAATATTTAAGATTTCCTACGTATAATTTACTACCTTCCATATTTCCTACCTCCTTTTCGTTATTATTTCTCTTAAGTCCAATAACGTTCCTTATAGGAGGTAGAAACAAAATAGTGATTCTAACCTCTTTAACGATAACATTATTAAAACACAAGAGATCCCTCATAAACAATCTCTGTTTTTAAAGGATTAATGGATTGTTTTTAGCATCTCTTTTAAGCAAGAAGGACCAGCCATTTATATTAACTTTATCTATTATATTTTACCTCTTTCAGCAATTTTGTCAAATTTTTTATAAAAGAAGAGACGGTTTTATATATAATTTTAACTATTTTCTTCTCAAGTCTTCTATAACTGCCGGTAAAAAATCACAGACATCTTCCTTGACCACTACCTCAGCTAGATAATCCAGATGGGTAGACATAAAATTAACAATGATTAGTTTTCCCCCTCTATCCAGACAATATTGTGGTAACATGTTCACCGGGCTAACCTGGAGTGATGAGCCGACAGTCAGCATTAAATCTGCTCTCATAGATTGATATATGGCACTATCTAAATTGGGAAGCATCTCTCCAAAGAGGACTACATTTGGTTTAAACACTCCGCCACATTCACAATAGGGAACTTTCTCTTCACTTGTTTCTATCTTTTTTAGCAATACTTTCGAAGGGATTATCTTTCCACATTTTCGGCAAACAGCTTTTCTTAAAGTTCCATGAACTTCAATAATTTTCTTCGAGCCTGCCCTCCGGTGAAGGTTATCGATATTTTGGGTGATGAGACATTTAATATAACCCATATCTTCCAACCGGGCAATAGCCTTGTGTGCAGGATTGGGAGAAACTCGAGACAATATCTCGATACGAGGTCGATAAAAATGATAAAAACGCTGTGGGTTTTCCTCAAATGCTGTTATAGAGGTAACTTTAAAGGGGTCTACCTTCTCCCAGATGCCTTTACCGGGGGTTCTAAAATCTGCTATTCCTGATCCGGTGCTTACTCCTGCTCCGGTTAGTACAACTGTATATTTAGATTCTTTAATTAACTCTGCTACCCGATGAACTTTTTCATTATCAATGGTATTCTCCATTTAAAATACCTTCAACTTTGAAATTTTCTAATTATCTTATTCTATCCTATTTTATAACCTAAAGGGGCTTCCCTCTCAGGTTGAAGCAGAATAACTTCTCCATCCTCTTTCATTACTCCTAAAATTAAAACTTCTGATTTAAACCCGGCTATCCGTTTGGGAGGAAAATTAACTACCGCCACAATCTGTCGATTAAGTAAATCTTCTTTATGATATAATTTGGTAATCTGGGCAGAAGAGACCTTTGTACCTAACTCTCCAAAATCAATCTTTATTTTATAGGAAGGACTTATGGCTTCCTCAAAATCTTTTACTTCAACTATCTTTCCGATCCGGATATCTATTTTTTGAAAATCTTCAAATGTTATCATAATCCTCTATTTCATCCTTTCAATTTCTTTATTGTGCTGCCAATATTCCCCACTCCAATTTAGTTTCGGTAACCGGAAAGGCATCTATGCCAGCCCCCTCTATTACCTCACCCTTCGGAGTAGGGTAAGCTTTTCCGATCATCATATTTTCCATCTTTACCTGCCAGCCAGCAGCACGAAAAGATTCCAGTGCGGAATGTTTAAATAGAAATTTATCCATTCCTAATTTTTTAATCGTTTCTGTATTTAGTTCATCATCCTCTGGATAAAATTGAGAAATAGCAAAAAACTTTCCGGAAATAATCCTCTTTAATTCAATCAGGAGATTTCCCGGTTCTTTTATATTGATAAGACCTAAATTTGTAGTCATCACTTTAATTGCTCCATCTTTAAAAGGCGAACGTCGAGCATCAAACGCTAACAGACTAACCCGTTCATATAAACCGAAAAATTCCAACCATCGACGGTTACGACGTAATATTTGGAGGCTAAAGTCAGTAAAAACGATTGGTTGTTTAAGTTTACGTATAAGTAATTCTGCTAAATCACCCCTTCCGGAAGCAAG
>DAOUWX010000216.1 GCA_030666935.1 Atribacterota bacterium
TGTATCTTAAACTAAATACTAACGACTATTCACTAACGACTAAAAGAGAAAAGGTGGTAGAGAATGGAACACATGAAACCAGAAGAAATTGTAGAATTATTTAAAGAAAAATTTAATGATTCGATTATAAATAGCAAAATAGAGATTAAAACAGCAGGATTAAAAAAGAATAGCTATAGTTTAATATGGTTAGAGATAGAACTAAAGTACTTTAAAGAAGCAGTAAAACTTTTATGCACTATTCAATTTCCTCATTTTGCTATAATTTCAGATAATGATACAGGGGAAGAAATCAAATTAACCTATCATTTCTCCCTTTATTATGGAGAGAGATTTAAAGAAATATCCTTAAATCTAACTACTAATTTACCAAAAAATAATCTTAAAATGCCAACTATTACTGATTTAATACCAGGTGCCCAGACTTCAGAAAGAGAAATGAAAGAAATGATGGGGATTACTTTTGAGGATTTGCTTGATTTACCTAATGTATTTTTACCAATAGATTTTTCAAAAGGTGTTTTTCCTTTTAGAAAAGATGAAAAAGGGATATATCCTTTAAGTAAAAATGGTAAACATATAGGTGGTAATATAATTAATAAAAAAGAAGAGGTGAAAAAAGTTGAATAAAAAGACTTACTCTATACCTATAGGTCCGGTTCACCCTTCTTTAGAAGAACCGATGACTTTTAATTTTGAAATATATGGAGAGCACATTGAAAAGGTATATTTAGCACCCGGAGATAATCATCGAGGAATAGAATTTATGGGAAGGCAAAGGAATCCAATTCAAATTATTTATTTAGCTGAAAGAATATGTGGTATCTGTTCTGCTTCTCATCCTTTTGCCTTTTGTATGGCAGTGGAGAATGCTGCTGGTATTGAAGTTCCCGAAAGAGGCCAATATATTCGGGTGATTATTGCTGAATTAGAAAGAATACATTCGCATATTCTATGGGCCGGGATAGCCGGTCATGAATTAGGCTTTGATTCGGTTTTATATATATCCTGGAGAGCAAGAGAAGAAGTATTAGACCTTTTAGAATATCTTACTGGAAACAGGATTAATTATGGAGTATTTATGATAGGTGGGGTAAGAAGAGATATTACCGAAGACCAAATACCTCGAATTCGAAAAACTTTAGAATATTATAAAGACATCTACGGAATAATAGAAGATATATTCTTAAAGGACCCTACTATTGCTTTAAGAACAAAGAATGTCGGTGTTTTGACTAAAGAAGATGCCCTCCGTTTATGTGCAGTAGGGCCTACTACCAGAGCATCGGGGATAAATAAGGATGTAAGACAGGATCAACCCTATTCGGCCTATGCTGATTTGGAAGTGAAAGCCATTACTCCAGATGTATTAACCGGAGAAGTAAATGGTGATGTCTATGATCGAATAATTGTCCGATTGTTGGAAGTAGTACAATCAATACAGATTATCGAACAATGTTTAGAAAATATGCCTTCGGGAGAAATTATTGCTGAGAAGAAATTAGTTAAACTATTAAATCAATTAAAGAAAGTTAAAGGTGAAGGAATTGGAAGACACGAAGCTCCTCGCGGTGAATGTTTCCATTATATAAAATTAGCAGAAGCAGAGGTACCAGAAATCTGGAAAGCCCGTGCTCCCACCTATAACAATTTAATGCCTTGGGCTCCCATGCTCTTAGGAGAACAGATAGCTGATATCCCAATTGTTATAGCATCTACTGACCCTTGTATAGCCTGTATGGATAGAGTTACTATTTTAAATAAGGCTAATGGACAAAAGAATATGTTAACTAAAAAAGATTTACATGAATTGAGCGTTCAAAAAACGAGGAGGATTGCTCCATGACTTTTATAAGCTTATTTGGAATATTATTAAAAATAATAGGAGCAATTGTAATTGCTTTTTTAGGAGTGGTAATAGGCTTGTTTTATAAGGGTCTTGATAGAAAATTAGCCGCAAGAATGCAGGCTCGAGTTGGTCCGCCCATAAGACAACCTTTTATGGATTTTTTTAAGTTGATGATTAAAGAAAATATTGTACCACAAAACGCAGTTCCCTGGATCTTTAACGGAGCACCAATTATGGCCCTGGTATCTTCTATTACTATCTTATTTTATTTACCAATAGCTAATATTCCTCCCTTGTTAAGCGGATACGGAGATATTGTGTTAATTATTTATCTACTAACCCTACCAGCTATAGGAATGGTGGTAGGTGGCTTTGCTTCCGGTTCTCCTTATGCCAATGTAGGAGCACAAAGAGAGATGGTAATGATGATGAGTTATGAACTTCCTTTGGTAACTGCAGTAATTGCTTTAAGCTGGAAATTAAGCCAGGTTTACCCCCAGCTTAACATCTTTTCTCTGGCTGTGATTAATGCTCATCCTATTTGGGGATTAGTGGGTCCATTAGGTTTTGTGAGAACAATTTTGCTATTTATTACTCTTGCAGCGGTTACCCCGGGAGAACTCTCTAAAGTACCTTTTGATGCACCGGAAGCTGAAACAGAATTAGCCGGAGGAATATTGGTAGAGTATTCGGGAAGAAATCTTGCTCTATTTGGTTTAGTTGATGCGGTAAAGACAATAGTAATGATTTCTTTGACTGTGGCTTTATTTTTCCCATATAATATTTCTCACTTACTTGTTTTAAGTGGAGCATTTGCTCTAATAGTGGATGTACTGTTCTTTTTAGTAAAAATGCTTTTAGTAATGTTTTTCGAAGTAACTTTTGTTAGGGTTGCATTTGCTCGTTTAAAAATAGACCAGGTCTCCTTTGCTTACTGGATTCCAGTATCGATTATAGGTTTACTCGGTCTTACATTAATCGTTTTAGATACTATTATAGTTTGAGGTGATAAAATGGCAACACCAATGGGATTTGAACTGCTAAAACAGTTATTTAAAAAACCGGCTACCAATGTATTTCCGGTTACTTATTACCCTGATTCGATATTAAAATTATTGGAAAAGGTTGAAAAAGGAGAAGCAAAGATACACCCTCCCGTGGAAATACCTAAAAATTTTAAAGGGAAGATTGTTTTCGATAGAGATGAATGTATAGGATGTAAGTTATGTATTAAGGTATGTCCTGCTGAGGCAATCGAATTTATTCCTGATAAAAAGAAGATTAAGATCCATGTCGATCATTGTATCTTCTGTTCTCAATGTAATGATATATGTCCTAAAAATTGTCTGAATATGAGCGAAGAATTTCTTATTGCAGATACAGATAGGTCATCATCTAAATTAATTGTAGAATAATTAATAAAAATAATTAATAAAAAATCATAGTCCTATAATTTTTTAAGGAGTTTAAAATTCTTACCTTCCAATATTCTTATTATTTCTCCAGAACTCTTTAAAACTTCCGAGCTAACAGAATTAGAATAGTCAATAATTTTAGGCTGAATGCCGATAAAAATAAGTTCCTGAGTGTGGTTTTTCAGATAAGATATTAAAAAAGATAAAGGCATGCTGTGGGTAGTGAGATGCAGGGCACTAATCCTATCAGGAGAGATTATTCTAAATTCGCCAGATTTAAGGTCCATCTCCACAGCGTCGATAAGCACTACGAGATCGGGCCTATTTTTTTTAATGATTGAAGTAAAATTTTCAGGAACAACCCCACAGTCTATAGAAAGCCAGTTACGGTCTTTAAAACTTTGGGCAATAATTGAACCTATTCCATCATCTCCTCGAAGCGTATTTCCAATGCCCATTAAAATATACTTTTTTGAATTCATATAATTGATCCTTAAATTGATTAATTGACCAATTGCCCAATTAATCAATAGGAGAATTGGTTAAAAATACAAGAAAAATATAGATTATCGGTTTACGGTTCTAGGTTTTCAGTTCAAGATAAAGCTAAAGAGTTAAAGCGAAAAGCGAAAAACCATAATTCAAAATTCAA